>CAZUMB010000006.1:4849-19377 GCA_964621575.1 uncultured Candidatus Saccharibacteria bacterium | reverse complement strand
CATCTCGGGTTATAGGTTCTTGGTGGTCGGTTAATAGCCGCGATATCGAATATTCTATTGCTCCCCGCGCGAGTGACTACTGCTTCGGTTGCGACAGCGTAAAGAAGGCAAAATATGCGATTTTGAATAAGCGTTACAGCAGAGAAGAATACGAGAAAATCAGGCAACACATTGTTGATGAACTGAAAAAGCAAAACTTGTACGGTCTCTTTATTCCGCCCCAGCTTGCCTTTTTCGCTTACAACGAGACAGTCGCTCAGGACAATATGCCGTTTACCAAAGAGGAGGCATTGAAACAGGGTTTCCGGTGGCAGGATGATTTGCAGATGACGACCGGCAAGGAAACTCTGAAGCCGGAACAGATTCCCGACCATATTAAAGACGTAACCGAAAGTATTTTGAAGGAAGTTCTGGTTTGCGTTTCCTGCGGACGGAATTACAGAATCACCAAGCAGGAACTGGATTTTTACAAACGAATGTCGATTCCCGTTCCACGCAAGTGTTTTTACTGCCGCCACGCCGACCGTCTCCGCTGCCGCGGTCCCTTCAAACTTTTCAGCCGCACCTGCGCCAAGTGCGGCAAGAGGATTCAGACCACCTACGCCCCCGACAGGCCGGAGATTGTGTATTGTGAACAATGCTATCAACAAGAAGTCATATAGCATCGTTCATCCCGAGCTTGCCGTTGGGTGGTATACTTAAGTATACCACCCACGAAAAGAGCCATGCCTAATTCTGAAGTAAAAACCTGTCAAAATTGCAAAGCTTCATTTGAGATAGACGCTCAAGATTTCGATTTCTACAGGAAAATTGATGTCCCGCCCCCGACCTGGTGTCCGCAGTGCCGTCTCCAGAGGAGAATGACGTTTTTCAACGAGAGGGCACTCTATAAAAGGGAATGCGATATGTGCGGTAAGAGTATCGTGAGTATGTATGCCCCCGGTAAAAAACTTATTGTCTATTGCAATTCTTGTTGGTGGTCTGACAAGTGGGATTCTTCGGAGTACGGGAGAGATTACGATTCATCCAAGCCGTTTATTGCTCAATTGAGGGATTTACTGGAGAGTACGCCCCAAGTTGCTCTGGAAAGCAATTACCCGACTTTGGAGAATTCCGAATACGTGAATCATGCCGCTACGTCCAAAAATTGCTACCTCATCTACACCGCTGATGAATGCGAAAACGTTCTTTATTCGGAAATTCTTTTTCACGACAAGGATTCCATGGACGGAACGATGTATAGGGGCTCGGAATTGTGTTACGGCCTTATAAATTCGGACTCGTGTTACAAAACTTTTTTCTCCGAAGATTGCGAGAGTTGTCAGGAAGTTTATTTCTCAAAAGATATGATTGGTTGTAGTTATTGTTTCGGGTGCAAGGGCTTGCGAAGTAAGAAGTACCATATTTGGAATAAACCTTATAACAAAGAGGAATATCAAAAGAAAATAAGCGAGTTTCGCCTTGATTCGCGCAGAGTTGTAGAGAAGCTGAAAAAGGAAGCGGTGGCATTTTGGCAAAAGAACCCGCATAAATTTGCCAACGCTCTCCGGAATCTTAATGTGACAGGCGATTACGTTTATTCCTCAAAGAACTCGAAGAATATGTATATTGTTCGCGAGGGAGCCGAGGACTGTCGGTATTGCAGTTTTATGACGATGCCCTCCATAAAGGATTCTTACGACTGTACCCTTTGGGGAAACGGTATACAGAGGACTTACGATACCCTGATTGTTGGTGAGGGGTCGGATATGGTTAAGTTTTCAGAGAGGGCCTGGCCTAACGCGAGGAACGTTGAATATTGTATTTTCTGCATTTCTTCGTCCAACATTTTTGGTTGTGCGAACGTAAGGAACAAGCAGTATTGCATTTTGAACAAACAGTATTCGCAAGACGAATTCGAGAAGCTGAAAGCGCGGATAATCAAAGACATGAGTGAGAGGCCGTATATCGATAAAAAAGGGAGGCGGTATCCTTACGGGGAATTTTTCCCGCCGGAGATGAGTTTATTCGGTTACAACGAAACTTACGCGAACGATTTTTTCCCGCTCACCGAGCAAGAGGCGCTGGCGCAAGGTTATAACTGGTCTGCCGAACAAACGAATCCTTACCGGCCGACGCTTGCGGCGGCCGAACTTCCGGACAGTATTAACAACGTGGACGAAAGCATTTTGAAAGAGATTATAGAGTGCAGGGTCTGTAAGAAGGCGTATCGGATAGTTCCGGCAGAATTGTCTCTTCTCAAGCGTTTCGGCTTGCCGATGCCGGACAAATGCCCGAATTGTCGCTATCGCGAGCGTTTGAGCCGCGTTAATCCTCCGGTTTTGTTTCATCGCAAGTGCCAGTGCGCGGGCAAGGGGAGCGAGAACGGCGTTTACGCGAATACGGCAAAACACCGGCACGAAGGAAAATGCCCTAACGAATTCGAAACACCCTACGCCCCCGACCGTCCGGAAATCGTTTACTGCGAGGCTTGCTACCAACGTGAAGTTGTATGATCAAAAAAGCCGAAGTCCCGAGCGGAATCGAGGGGCGAAACTTGTTACCAAAATGAGGTAATCTGAAATTTACATAATTTATTACATAATAAATTACGTAAATAATCGGGTGGTCTATTTAAATAGACCACCCAAGAATTAAGGCGATGAACAGTGAAATAAAACAATGCCAGAATTGCAAGCAGAGTTTCGTAATAGAACCGGACGATTTCGGTTTTTATCAAAAAATCGGCGTGCCGGCACCGACTTTTTGTTCGCTTTGCCGGCAGCAAAGAAGGATGACGTGGCGCAACGATTTTCATTTTTTCCCGCGTGAGTGCGGTTTGTGTAAGAACAGGGTCTTGTCCGTATATTCTCCCGATAAACCGATGCCGGTTTATTGTCCGAAGTGTTGGTGGGGCGACGGTTGGGATGCGAAGGCCTACGGGCGGGACATTGAGCTCGATAAGCCGTTTTTCCCGCAGTTTAAGAAATTGCTCGATGCAGTGCCGGCCCTTGCGATTTTGAACGACAACGACATTGCGAGTGTAAACTGTCCGTATACCAACTATTTTGCGCTGGGGAGGAACTGTTACATGGTCATCAATTCATGGAAAGTCGAGGATTGCATGTATTCGGTGTGCATGGTGGGCGCCAAGAATGTGGTTGATTCCGCGGTTATCTTGAGCGGCGGAGAGCGGCTTTATCACGCCATGGATGTGGATTCCTCCGCTCGTTCCCGCTACGTGTTCAAGTCCGCCGGTCTCATGGATTGCGCTTATTGCTATGATTGCCGCAACTGCTCGAACTGTTTTATGTGTATCGGGCTGCGGGGCAAACAGCATTGTTTTCAGAACAAACAGTACACGAAAGAAGAATATCGGGGGATTCTAGACCGTTACGCTCTCCACACTTGGAGTGGCTCGGAAAAAGCCCGGAAAGAATTTGAAGAATTTATTCTCAAATATCCGCATAAATACGCCATCATCGTAAACAGTGTCAACTGTACCGGTGACTACCTCGTGGATTCCAAGAACGCCAAGCATTGCTATATCACCGTTCGGGTAGAGAACTCCAAGTATTTCGAGCGGGGCGACACCATCAAGGACAGCTATGACTGCCTGAGTGGGGGAGAGCAGGAGCTCTGCTACGATTCCATAAATCCCGACAATTCTTACCTTGCTCTTTTCACCAGTT
The DNA here is from genome assembly GCA_964621575.1 of uncultured Candidatus Saccharibacteria bacterium. GTDB lineage: Bacteria > Patescibacteriota > Minisyncoccia > UBA6257 > GWB1-50-10 > CAZGHF01. The sequence continues at coordinate 15,706 of CAZUMB010000006.1, read as the reverse complement.
ATTGCCATAAGGATCGGGAGGTTTTCTACAGCGACAGTTGCCAGAGTTCGGAAAATCTTTTCGGCTGCGTCGGGCTTAAAAAAGCCAAGTACTGTATTTTGAACAAGCAGTATTCGCCGGGGGAATATGCGGAGCTGAAAGAAAAATTGATTGAGAATATGAGACGGAACGGAGAATACGGCGAGTTTTTTCCGCCGGAACTTTCGCCTTTCTGCTACAACGAATCGGTAGCCCAGGATGATTTTCCGTTGCCGAAGGATGAGGTATTGAAAGCGGGTCTGCGATGGCAGGATAACTTCACTAAGACGGAGGGTAAGGAAACTCTTACCGATGTTCCCGATAACATTAATGATGTGCCCGACGGCATTGTTCAAGATGTGTTGGTTTGCGGCCTTTGCGGGAGGAACTATCGTATCATGAGAGAGGAGTTGAATTTTTACAGACAGAACCGAATTCCTATTCCCAGGAACTGTTTCTTTTGCAGATTGAAACAGTTGTACAAGGAGCGCGGCCCGGTGCGTTTGTGGATGCGAAAATGCCAATGTGCCGGCTCAAAAAGCGAGAATGGGTTGTATAAAAACACCGTACCCCATTTTCACAAGGACGGTCGCTGTCCAAACAAATTCGAGACCTCCTATGCCCCCGACCGAAAGGAGATTGTGTATTGTGAACAATGCTACAACGCCGAGGTGGCATGAAAAAGCGGAAGTTGTAAGCCCCCGTTTCTTCTGGTAGAATTAGCGACGTGAAACAATCAGAGCTTTTTACGAAAACCTTAAAAGAAGCGCCCAAAGACGAGGTGAGCGCGAACGCCAAGTTTTTAACGCGGGGCGGTTTTATCTACAAAAACTCGGCCGGGGTTTACACTTATTTGCCCCTGGGCTGGCGGGTGATAGGGAAGATTGCCGGTATTATCCGGGAAGAAATGGATGCGATAGGTGGTGAGGAGCTGCAGATGCCGGCGATGGTGGAAAAAAAATACTGGGACACCTCGGGCCGCTGGGACGTGGAAATAGGATTCGAAGCAAAAGGCAAGAAAGAAAAGGAGCCGAGCTTTGTCCTCGGCTGGAGCCACGAGGAAGTGCTCGCCGAAATTGCCTCCAAATACATAAGCTCCTACGAGGACTTGCCTTTTTACGCCTACCAGATTCAGACCAAATTCCGGAACGAACCGCGGGCGAAATCGGGTCTTCTGCGCGGTCGGGAGTTCACAATGAAGGATTTATACAGTTTCCACACCTCGGAAGACGACCTTTCCCGCTATTACGAGGAGGTTAAAAAAGCGTACCTTAAGATTTTCAGCCGGTGCGGCCTGAAGGCGATTTATACCACCGCCGCCGGCGGCGATTTTACGGGTTCGAACACTCATGAGTTTCAAGTGGAAACGGAAGCTGGTGAAGACGAAGTAATTCTCTGCCGGCTCTGCGGTTTTGCCGAAAACAAGGAAATTACCGAGTATAAAGCCAAGGAACGCTGTCCGGGGTGTGAGAGCGGCGTGCTCGAAAAAATCAAAACCGTCGAAGTCGGCAACATTTTCCCGCTCGGCACCAAATATTCCGAAGCCTTCAATCTTAAGTTTGCGACCGAGGAAGGCAAAAAAGAATATGTGGTGATGGGTTCCTACGGCATCGGCCTCGGCCGGGTGATGGGGACAGTAGTGGAAGTTTATCACGACAAGGACGGGATAATCTGGCCCGCCGCAGTGTCGCCTTTCCGAGTTCATCTCCTTTCGGTCGGGGAAGCGACGCCGGAATTGAAAAAAGAAGCCGATGAGGTTTACAATAAGCTCGAGAAAGCGGGGCTGGACACGCTCTACGACGACCGAAGCGGGGTCTCGGCCGGAGAGAAATTCGCCGACGCCGACTTGCTCGGCATTCCTCACCGCCTGGTCGTTAGCGAAAAAACGATGGTTCAGGACAAGGTGGAGGTCAAAAAGCGCAACGAAGAAAAGGCGAAGCTCGTGAAATTGGAAGAATTCATAAAAACAATCGCATGATTTTCAAAAAAAATATCGGCATAGATTTGGGGACCGATACCACCCAGATTTATCTCGTCGGGAGCGGCGTGGTTTTGAACGAACCTTCGATTGCCGCTTTCAACAACCGGACGAACCGGGTGGTCGCTTACGGCTACGAGGCGAAGAAGATGCTTTCCCGCACGCCGGCTCATATCACCGTTGCCCGGCCGGTCGTTCACGGCATCATCGCCGACTTTGAAATGGCCCGGGAAATGGTTCAGCGTTTCATGAAAAATCCCCGCATTCCCTGGTCGTGGTCGACCCGGGTGGTGGTCGGCGTGCCGACCAACCTTACCGAGGTGGAGCGAAAATCGGTTGAGGACTTAATAAAAGAATCGGGCGCGAATGAGGTTCATTTAGTCGAGCAGCCGCTCGCCGCCGCCCTCGGCAGCCAGCTCGAAATCAATGAGCCGACCGCTTATCTCGTTTTGGACATCGGGGCGGGAGCGACCGATATGGCCATTATTTCGATGAACGGCATCGTCACTTCGAAGCGTCTCAAAATCGCCGGCGACTATTTGAACGGCGAAATTGTGAAAGCGGTTCGGGACGAATTGAAACTCCACATCGGCGAGCCGACGGCCGAAGAAATAAAAGTGGCGGTCGGGGCGGCAATGCCGCAAACCGAGCGGCTCGACATTTCGGTAAGGGGGCGGGATGTTGCGACCGGCCTGCCGCGGGAGCAGCTCGTGAAGGATAACCAGGTGCGGAGCTGGCTTTCTAAACCCTTGAAGCTTATCGTTGAGGGTCTCAAGGACCTCATTGAATCTTCGCCGCCCGAACTTGTCGGCGATATCCATAAAAACGGCATTTATATGTGCGGCGGGATGAGCCAATTGCGGGGTCTGCCCGAAATGCTCGAGCGGGAGACCGGAGTGGACGTCAAGCTCGTCGATGAGCCCTTAACCTGTGTCGTTCGCGGTACGGGCGTGATAGTCGAAAAATTCGACAAATACCGCCATCTTTTGGATAACTTTTCAAGTTTAAAAATCTGAAAATGAACAGGTCGCCGCGTTTTTTTCCGGGTATCTTGCTGATTATTCTTTTTGTCGCCGCCGCGTTTTTTTTCCGGAACGAGATTTTGAGTTTCTCGGGGCTTGTTCACACCCTTGATTACGAAAAAGCGGAAGCGCTCCGGCTCGAAAATCTGGCTCTCAAAACCGAGCTTGAAACATTGAGGGAGAAGGACGGAGCCGTTCGGGATTTCTATGCGACGGCGAAAATTTACTCGCGTTATCCCTTCAACGACCGCCGGCTCCTCACCATAAATTTGGGGGAAGGTAGCGGCATGCGGGTCGGGATGCCGGTCCTCGTAAGAGAAGGCGTGTTGCTCGGGAAGATAAGCGAGGTTTTCGGCCGGCAGAGTTCGGTGGAGACGATTTTCGACCCGGCCTGGCGTTCGAGCGTCGTAATCGACAAGGACACGAAAGCCCTTCTTGAAGGCGGGGTAATGCCGAAGCTCACTCTCATTTCCAGGGATTCAACGGTTGGCGAGGGGGCTCGGGTTTTGAATACCTCGCCCGAGTTCCCGCTGGAGCTTTTTGTGGGCGAAATAAAAGAAGTGGCGCCGGCCTCGGACGACGTTTGGCTTACGGCCAAAGTCGACACTCTCTACGACATTGACGATTTGGACGAAGTTTTGGTCGTTACGAATTTTCCCTAAGGTTTTATGAGAATCCTGGCCGCCGTTTCCATCATCGCCGTTTTTTTCTTTTTGGGGCAGTTTCGGTTTTTGAGCATCGCCGGCGTGAATCCGAATCTTCTCCTCGTTGGCCTCCTTTTTTTCGCCGTAAAGAGCGACAAGTTCCGCTTGCCGGGGGTTTTGCTCGCGTTTTCGATCATTCTCGTTTTTCTCTTCGATTCCGCTTGGTTTCTTGAAGTTGCCGCCGTCTTGCCGGTGGCTGCCCTTTTTTATTTTTTGAAGAGTTTCATGAGCGGCAGCCGCTTTTTGGATTTTCTCGCCGGCATCGCCGTCGGAACGTTTCTTCTTTACCTTCTCGTCAATCCGTTCAGTTTCGGCTTGCCCTACGCTTTGATTTCATTGGAAGTTTTATACAATCTTACGGCGGGGATTTTACTGTGGGTTGTTTTTGAGCGGTTGTTTGCCGCAAGACGAGTATTATGAAGAAAAAATTCGGAGTTGATTTGGAAGACATTTTAGCCGACCGCCTGCGGGAGGACGATTTAATCGAGGTCCCTCTAAGTTCGCAGGTCTTTCGCGGTTTTTGGGCGGTTGTCCTCCTTATTTCCGCGGCGGCGGTTTTTCAGCTTTTAAACCTGGGACTTGCCGCTCATTCTTTTTACCGGACGAGGGCCCTGGCCAACATGAGTTACCTGCTCCAGGAGCCCGCTCCCCGGGGCATTATTTTCGACCGCTACAACTTGCCGCTTGTCGAGAATGAACCGGTTTTGAACGTTTTTCTCGTTCCCCATGAACTTCCCGCCGGAGTGGAGGAAAGAGCGGAGATTCTGGACGCCGTTGCCGGGACTCTTGATTTGAACAAAGACGAACTTGAATCCAAACTCAAGGGGAAAGACTGGCGCTTCAGCGAAAAATTTCTTTTGAAAAACGGTCCCAGTCACACCGAAATCGCCACCCTGGAATCCAACGGTTTTCCCGGTGTTCGCATCGAGTCCTCATTCAGGAGGGTTTACCGTAACTCGAAAGCGTTTTCTCATGTTCTCGGTTTCGTCGGTTTGGCCGACGAAGACGATTTGAGCGCCAATCCCGAACTTTTTATCGACGACGAGGTCGGTAAAGCCGGCCTGGAAGCTTATTACGATGACCGGTTGCGGGGCGAAAACGGGCGGGAGGTGTATCTCCGCAATGCTTTAGGCGAGATTCAGGACAAGGAAGACACCGTTTTGAGCGTGGCCGGCGACGATTTGAAAACTTTCATCGACGCCGAGTTTCAGGAGTATTTTCACGACCGGTTGCAAGCGGGTCTGCGGAGCTTGGGGCGGAGCGTGGGCGTGGGCATCGCCCTGAATCCCCAAAACGGCGAAGTGCTTGCGCTTTTCAATATTCCCAGCGTCGACGTTTCGGAGCCGGCATCCTCTCTCAACGAAGAAAACCGCCCGTTTTTCAACCGGGCGATAAGCGGTCTTTATACGCCCGGCTCGACGATAAAGCCGCTTCATGCCGTTGCCGCTCTCACCGATGAAATCATCAGTCCGGACAAGCAGATTTTTTCCGCCGGCTACATCGAGGTACCGAATCCTTATGACCCCGCAAACCCCAGCCGCTTCCTGGATTGGAAGGCGCACGGCTGGGTTGACGTCCATTCGGCTCTCGCCCGTTCCTCGAACATTTACTTTTACGAGGTTGGCGGCGGCTTCGAGAACCAGATAGGCTTGGGCATCGAGCGTCTGCGGGAGTGGTGGCAAAAATTCGGTTTAAACGAAGAAACCGGCATTGATCTGGCGGGGGAGGAGAGCGGATTTTTACCGAGTCCGGCCTGGAAGGAAAAAGCGTTCGACGATCTCTGGCGGCTCGGCGACACCTATAACGTTTCCATCGGCCAGGGCGACCTTCTTATCACCCCGCTTGAGCTTTTGAATTTCATAAGCGCGATTGCCGAAGACGGCATTTTCTACAAGCCGCGAGTGGCGGATTTAGGTGAAGGTCTGGAGATAATCAGGGACTTGAGCGGGGAGGTTGGCGGCAGTTTGCCGGCGGTTCAAGAAGGATTGAGGGATGCCGTCCGGAGGTCATACGGCACGGCGGCAATGCTCGATTCCCTGCCGATTGATGTGGCGGCCAAAACCGGAACGTCTCAGATTTTAAACAATGAGAAAATCAACGCGTTCTTCGTCGGGTATGCGCCGTACGAAGATCCTCAGCTCGCCATCCTTATTCTCGTCGAAGATGCCCGGGAGGGGAGTTTAAACACCGTCCCCATAGCGTACGACGTTTTTCTGTGGTACTATAATCACCGTATCAAGCAATAAATTACGCGAGCGAAGCGAGCTGATTACTATTTAGTTACAATAAGTTACCTCATTGCAATTAAGTAGTAACTAGGTAGTAATTAAGTTGCAATTAAGTAGTAAATATGGAAATAACTTATCTATCCCAGGAACATTACGACGAATTGCAAAAGGAGCTTAGGGAATTGAAAACCGATGGCCGGGCCGAGGTGGCCAAGCGTTTGAAACAAGCCAAGGAACTCGGCGACCTTTCGGAAAACTCCGAGTATCAGGAGGCGAAGCTCGCTCAATCAAAGCTCGAGGGGCGGATTGGCGAACTTACCGAAATCATTCGAAACGCTTCCATCATTAAGAAATCGGTCGGGGCGGCGACGGTGAGAATCGGTTCCGAAGTCAAGCTCGAGAAAGACGGCGGAACGGAGGTGAAATACACGATTGTCGGTTCGAACGAGGCCGCGCCCCTGAAGGGTTTGATTTCCAACGAATCGCCCCTCGGCCGGGCGATTTTAGGGAAAAAAGTCGGCGACGTCGTCAAAATCGACACCGCTGCCGGCGCGAAGAGCTACAAAATTTTAAGTATTGATTAATGTTGGACGATTTAATCAAAGAAAAGCGGCAGAAACTCGAGAAGTACGAGAAGAGCGAATCCGCTTATCCGGCCAAGGTAAAGCGCGATTTTCCGCTGGGCAAAGTGACCGAAAATTTTGGCAAGTTTGAAGAAAAAAAGATGGCGGTTGCGGGGCGGATGATGGCCCGGCGGGACCAGGGAAAAATAATTTTCGCGCCGATTGACGACGGTTCGGGCCGTCTTCAGCTCGTTATGAGCGACGAGAAAACCGAAAATTTCGAACTCATTAAAGAAACGTTTGATGTCGGCGATTTTATTGAAGCTGAAGGCAGAGTTTTCAAAACTCAGCGCGGCGAGAAAAGTTTGGAGGTGGCGCGGGCGAGAATCATTGCCAAGAGTTTGCGACCGCTGCCAGCCGAGTGGTTCGGCATTGAGGATACGGAAACTCGTCTGCGGGAGAGATATTTGGATATCCTCTTCCGCCCCGAAGTTCGGGAAATATTCGTCAAGAAAGGCGGGTTTTGGAGCGCGGTGAGGAATTTTATGAAAAAGGCGGAATTTCTGGAAGTGGAGACGCCGGTTTTGGAAAATGTTCCGGGCGGAGCCGATGCCGAGCCGTTCACGACCCACATGAATGCCTTAAACCGGGATTTTTATCTCCGGATTTCCCTGGAATTGCCCTTGAAGAAACTTCTGGTCGGCGGCTACGAAAAAGTTTTTGAAATCGGGAGGATTTTTCGCAACGAAGGGATAGACCGGGAGCATCTTCAGGATTACACTCAAATGGAATGTTACTGGGCTTATGCCGATTATAACGACATGATGGAGTTCACCGAGGCGTTGTACAAGGAAGTAGTGAGAGAACTTTTCGGCGAACTGAAGACGGAGCTTGCCGGCCAAAAAATCAACTGGAGCAAACCCTGGAAGAGAGTGGATTATTACGAGATTTTCAGGAAGGAAGCCGGCCTCGATTTGAAGAAGGCGACTCACGGTGATCTTTTGGACAAAGCCCGGAAATTGGGCTTGAAGCCCGAGAAGGGCGCCGGCAAGGGGCGGCTTATCGACCTCATTTTCAAGCACACGGCCCGGGAGAAGATCGTGGAACCCTCTTTCCTCGTCGACCCGCCGGTTGAGGTGGAGCCGCTCGCCAAGCGTCTCTCCCGCGACCCCGGCCGGGTAGCCCGGTTCCAGATAATGGCTTTAGGGACCGAGCTCGGCAAAGGATTTTCGGAACTAAACGACCCGATTGACCAGCGCCGGCGTTTCGATGAACAAATGAAACTGCGGGCGGCCGGCGACAAAGAAGCCCAGCGGCTCGACGAGGAATATTTGAGGGCGATGGAGTACGGCATGCCGCCTTCGGCCGGTTTCGGCATGTCCGAGCGGTTCTTCTCGGTTTTGATGGACAAGCCCGTCCGGGAAACGGTCATCTTTCCTCTAATGAGAGAAAAATAATGAGCCCCGTTAGAAGTCACTGGTGGTATGTTTATGTCTTGATAAGTAAAAAGACTGGGAAATGGTATATTGGCTCCACGAAGGATTTGCAAAAAAGAATTTTAAGTCATAATGCAGGCAAGAACCAATCAACAAAACATGGAATGCCTTGGAGATTGATATACTGCGAAATGAGCAAGAATCAGAAGGATGCCCGAGCCAGAGAAAAGTACCTCAAGTCAGGTATGGGCCGAAGATATCTGAAAAATCGTTTAAAATTCTTTTTTGCCCATGACTTCTAACGGGGTGAGGAGGGTAATGGTCTTCGGCACGTTTGACGGTCTTCACGAAGGCCACCGGGCTTTTTTGCGGGAAGCGAGAGCTCACGGCGATTACTTGATTGCCGTTATTCCCGAGGACCGCATGGTGGAGCTTTTAAAAGGCCATCGGCCGAGGATAAATTTGGCCGAGCGATTTGATAATCTTAAGAAAGAGGATAAGGTTGACGAAATCGTGACAAGCGGCGAGGCGCCGGGGACCTGGGGAGTGGTAAGGAAGCACAAGCCCGAAGTGATTGCCGTGGGCTACGACCAGTTCGCTCTGAAAGAGGATTTGGAAAAGCATCTCGGCGACTTGGGTTACACTCCGGAGATAAAAGTGATGCACAACTACGAAAAAAATGCTTGACGTAAATTTAATCCGGGAGGATCCGGAAAAAGTAAAGAAGGGGATAGAGAAAAAAGGAGTTGACCCCAAGCTGGTCGACAAATTTCTGCGTCTTGACGAAACTTGGCGCGACAAAACCGCTCTTTTGGGCCAGCTCCAGGCCGAACAGAACAAGGTTTCAAAAGAGCTTGCCGGCAAGAAAAACGACTATCTTATGAGTCAGGCCCAGGTTTTGAAAAAGAGAATTGCTGAAATCGGAGAAGAAGAAAAAGAGTTGAAAGAGAAACGAGACGGAATTTTGGAGCGGCTGCCTAATTTGCCGTTTGACGACGCGCCGGTTGGCAAGGATGAATCGGGAAACGTGGTTTTGCGCGAAGTCGGGGGAAAACCGGATTTTGGTTTCAAACCGAAGAGTTATTTTGAAATCGCCGAAAATCTGGAGCTTATCGATACAAAGAGCGCCGCCGCTCTCTCCGGCAGCCGCTTCGGCTATCTGTTCCGGGAGGCCGTTCTTATGGAATTTGGTCTGATTAATATGGCTCTCGGCGAGCTTTTGAAACACGGTTTCGTGCCGGTTCTGCCTCCGGTGATGGTGAAGCCCGAGATAATGCGCAAAATGGGCAAGGGAAAGTTTCTTGATGATAGGGAAGCTTTCTATATCGGAGAAGATGATTTGTATCTTATCGGCAGTGCCGAACACGCCATCGGTCCTCTTCATATGGATTGCGTTTTCGATGAGAAGGATTTGCCCCGCCGCTACGTCGGTTTCTCCGCTTCCTTCCGGCGGGAAGCCGGTTCTTACGGAAAAGACACGAAGGGTATATTGCGGGTTCATCAGTTCGACAAGCTGGAAATGTATTCTTTCTGCCGGCCCGACAAATCCGAAGAAGAGCACAAGTTTTTATTATCTTTGGCGGAAAAATTGATGAAAAAGCTCGAATTGCCGTACCGGGTGGTGGAGGTTTGCGCCGGCGATATGACCTGGGGCGACGCCCGGCAGTACGATATCGAAGCCTGGTTTCCCTCGGAAAACAAGTATCGTGAAACTCATTCCTGTTCCAACACGACCGATTTTCAGTCCCGCGGCATAAATGCGAAGTATAAAACGAAAGGTGGTGAGAAAGAATTTGTTCATACGCTTAACGCCACAGCTTTTTCTCAGCGGCCGATTATCGCCATTCTCGAGAACTACCAGACCGAAAAGGGCACTGTCATCGTTCCTAAAGCGCTCCGGAAGTATGTCGGTAAAAAAGAAATAAGCAGGTAAAAATTTCTAATTTCTAAATCCTAATTTCTAAACTATAATTAGGGTATGGATGAGCTTGTTCTTGAGAAGCGGAAAAGTTGGGTGAGGGGCAAGTTCCTGCTTTGGTCCGGCGCTTTCCTCGTTTCGGGATGGGTTTTAGTCGGTGTTTTTTACTTCGTCGTTTATTCGGGCGTTTTCAGGGTTAAAAGCTTCGAAGTAAGCGAGTCCCGCTACACTCCCGATAATGTTCTTCTCGCCGCTTTGGACGCCGAAATGATAGGCCGGTCGCGGCTGCTTTCGATGCTCGGGCCGGACAACATTCTTTTTTGGGAATTCGGCAGGAAACCCAGTGTCCTTGACAATCTGCCGCTCGTCGCCCGGATATCGGTTGAAACCGACCTTACCGCCGGCAAAGTGTTGGTGAAAACGGAGGAACGCGATTTTTCCGGCATTTGGTGTCTGCTCACGGAGGATTGTTACGCTTTTGACGACAACGGGATTATTTTTGCCCGGGCGCCGGAGGCGGAAGGCGCGCTCATTTTGAAGGTGAATGACGAGAATGCCCGCCCGCTCGTCATGGGCAAGCCGTTTTTCGTGAATCAGGCGTGGCGGGAAAATCTTTTTAAAACTTGGGAGGTTATGAGAAATCACGGTTTCGTCGTTTCCGGAGTGACGGTGAAGGATTTGAATCTCGAAGAGTGGGAAGTAAAAATCGCCGAAGGACCGGTTTTCCAATTCAATCTGAATTTCATGCCCGCGAATCTGGAAAGCATCTTGGACAATTTGGACGAGAAATTCGATTTCGGCAAAGTTACTTATTTCGACTTCCGCGTGGAAAACCGGATTTATTACAAGTAGTTGTTTTTCGTTTTGCGTTATGCTATAGTACCTCATACAACTGAATATATTATCAAGAGTGCGGGGAGGGGACTGGCCCGATGAACCGCCGACAACCCTTCCGCCGACGAGGCGGAGAAGGTGCCAAATCCAGCCCTG
>CAZUMB010000006.1:0-4749 GCA_964621575.1 uncultured Candidatus Saccharibacteria bacterium | reverse complement strand
ATGTTTCACACTCCGAAAATTTATACCGTCGAGTCCGTCACCTCTGGCCACCCGGACAAAGTTTGCGATGAGATTAGTGATGCGATTTTGGACGAGTGTTTACGTCAAGACCCCAAGTCCCGGGTTGCCGTCGAGGTCTTCGGCGGCCACGGTCTTTTGGTCGTGGGCGGCGAAGTGACGACTACGGCCAAGGTGAATTACGAAGAAATTGCTCGCCGTGTTTACCGCGATATCGGTTACACCGATGATTTGAAAGTTATCGTAAACGTTTCGGAGCAATCGCCGGACATTGCCCAAGGGGTGGATACCGGCGGGGCCGGCGACCAGGGGATTATGTACGGCTACGCCACGGACGAAACTCCGGAATATCTGCCGAAAGGCGTCGTTTTGGTTCACAAACTCGCCAAGGGCTTGGAAGACTTGCGCCGGTCGGGAAAATTCGGCTGGCTTCGGCCCGACGGCAAAACCCAGGTGACGTTGGACGGCGACAAGGTGATTAAGATTCTCGTGAGCGCCCAGCACGGCGAAAACGCGGAGCAGGCCGAAATCAAGTCGGCGCTTGTTGATAACTTGATTAAGCCGCTCGTCGCGGATTTGGACGGGGTGGAGATCTTGGTGAATCCCACCGGCAAGTTCCTGCAGGGCGGTTTTGCGGCCGACACCGGGCTTACCGGCCGGAAAATAATGGTGGACACCTACGGCGGCCTTGCCCCCCACGGCGGCGGCTGTTTTTCGGGCAAGGACCCGACCAAAGTTGACCGTTCCGCCGCTTATATGTGCCGATTTGCGGCCAAAAATATCGTTGCGAAGGGTCTTGCCGAAAAATGCCTTGTTTCCGTTTCTTACGCCATCGGCCGTGCCGAGCCCCTGATGGTTGAAGCCCAGGACGAAGAGGGGAGGTGTTTGAACGGATTTTTGAAAGACAAGTTCGATTTCCGCCCGGCGGCAATCATTGAGTGCTTGAACCTGCGCCGGCCGATATATTTGCAAACTGCCGCTTACGGTCACTTCGGCCGCCAAAACTTTCCTTGGGAAAAAATTATATGAATTTTGGCGAGCCTCGCCCCTATGGGGCGGGCAAGCCCAATTTACCCTGGGAGAAATTGATATAATTAAGTTAGAACTTTTGAAGGGAGGCAACCATGTCTCAAAACGACGGACCCTCTCTTGAAGAGAGGATGAGGGTCGTGTGCGCCCAGTATATTTGTATCAATCCCAGACGCCTTGAAGGGGACATCCAGCACTTTCCCGATGGCAACGGCGGCGAGGGGTTTCTCATGCATGTTGTCATCTACCCGGGCTGCAGTCTGGAAGCGTTCCTGGCTCGGTATCCGATGAACGGCGCACGCGGGCGCTGACGGGGCAAGCTTCGGCTTGCCCTGTCCACGTTTTTGCCAAATCAAAAAGAGCCCCAGTCGGGGCTCTTTTTGATTTCTGTATCCTTACCGGCGGCCGCCGAACTGTGCCCGCTTTTCGCGGTGGCAATCCCGGCAAAGCAGCTGGTCTATTCTCGACGGGTCCGGTTCAAACGGCAGCTCGGTGATTTCCTTGCCGCAGCTCGAGCACTTCCAGTTTCCCTGATACATCTTTCTCTGGAAACCTCCGTCGTTCTGATTAAACGCCATTTTTGCTCGTCTATATGTGTTTATCGCGACCTTTCTTTGAGCAAAGACGACGTTATTTGTAATACCGTTCGGTTTGACTCAAATATCTTTCGATTTTTCTATTGTAGCTCAATCCTTTTGAAAAGTCAAGCTCGGAAGATTGACAGAAATCCCTTGAAGTTTTACTCTATTTCCAGCAACAAGTCCTCGTTCCTCGTGTATAAGTGCCTCGATCACGCCAACCTCTATGTGGAGGGGACTCTACGATGACGATTTGGAACTTGTGGGACGTGGCGTGCGCGTTGGGGATCACGGCGATCATCGGTCTGGTTCTGTGGTTCGCCTGGCAGAGCTACGGACCCCCGGCGAAGACCGGTCGCGAGGAGGCGGCCGGAGCGAAGCCGGACAACGAATGAGCGCGCATCCGGCGCGCGCAAGAAGCATCCCTGGAGGGCGGTTCGCACAACGCGGCCGCCCTCCATCTGTTTTTAGCCGATTTTCAATGGACTAATTCGCGCGAATTGGCGGATGGTTGGTGGGGGAGTTTTGGGGTGGTATAATTCAATTACTGAATTAAATCAGTAATTAGTTCAGTAATTTCGATTTATACTGAGCTTGTCGAAGTATGGCCAGGAGAAAAACGACCGAGAAAAACATAAGGAAGATAACGAAAATGGCCTCGGGTGGCAGTTTTGGCATAACTATTCCCATCGAAATGGTCCGGAAACTCAAGTGGCGCGAACGGCAAAAAGTGGTAGTGACACTCCGAGGTCGAAAAATTATAGTGGAGGATTGGCCCAAGAAATGAAAATCAAAGATTTACCAAAAGTTGATAGACCACGGGAGAAATTGGAAAAGTATGGTCCTGGAAAGCTTTCTAATTCAGAACTTTTAGCAGTTTTATTGGGTAGTGGTACTAAAGGTACGAATGTGGTTGAGCTTTCTAATAAAATTTTGAAAAAATTTAGCGGTGCCGGTTTGTCTAAAGCAAGCGTAAAAGAGCTCAAGAATACTTTTGGTTTAGGTTCTGCTAAGGCCTGCGAAATCGTGGCCTGCTTTGAGCTGGGTCGCCGGCTCCTCCAAAATAAGAAATCAGTACTCCTCCTTTCCCCGAAAGACGTGTGGGACGAAATGAAAGACATCCGTGATAACAAAAAGGAGCACTTTGTGATTTTCTTTCTCGATTCCAGAAATCAGGAAATCAAACGCGAGATTATCTCGGTTGGCTCTCTTAACGCCAACCTTGTCCATCCTCGAGAAGTATTCGAGCCGGCAATTCAGCATTCTGCAGCGCAAATTATACTTGCGCATAACCACCCGACCGGAGATACACGACCATCAAATGCTGATTTGGAAATCACAAAAAGATTGGCAGAAGCCGGAAAAATCATTGGAATTGAGGTGGTAGATCATATTATTGTTACAAAAAACAACTACCTTAGTTTCAGAGAAAAACACTTAATTTAAATCTATGCCCGACTTTTCAAAAAAAGAACTTTCCGAGCAGGATATTTGCTCCAAATTCATTCTGCCGGCGCTTACGAACGCCGGTTGGAATTTACAAAAGCAAATTCGGGAACAATATAGCTTTACCGCCGGCAGAATTATCGTACGTGGCAAAACCGTTTTTCGCGGGGAGAAAAAACGCGCCGATTTTGTTTTATATCATCGCGGCCATCTCCCACTTGCAATTATTGAAGCCAAAGATAACAAACACTCTGTTGGTGCCGGCATGCAGCAGGCGCTTGAATATGCCGAGGCGCTTGATATTCCTTTTGTTTATAGTTCCAACGGCGATGCGTTTCTTGAGCACGACCGCCTTGTGAAGACTGAACCCATTGAATGCGAAGTCAAACCGAACGAGTTTCCGTCTCCAAACGTACTTTATAACCGTTACGTGAGCGTCAAGGGTCTGGCCGCCGAGCAAGAGAAAGTAATCAGCCAAGATTATTACCAGGAAATTGACGGCAAGTCGCCTCGCTATTTCCAGCAAGTTGCCATTAACCGCGCCACCGAAGAAATCGTCAAAGGCAAAAACCGCCTGCTTTTAGTGATGGCAACGGGCACAGGTAAAACCTACGCCGCGTTTCAAATCATCTGGCGTTTATGGAAGGCAGGAGTGAAAAAACGAATCCTCTTTCTAGTGGACCGCAACATTTTGGCTGACCAGCCGATTATGAACGACTTTCGGCATTTCGGCGATAAGATGACCAAGATTCAGCATCGCCAAGTTGATAAGGCCTACGAAGTGTATCTTGGTTTGTATCAGGGGTTAACCGGCATGGAAGAAGAAAAAAACATTTTCAAGCAATTTTCTCCGGACTTTTTTGATTTGGTTATCGTTGACGAGTGTCATCGCGGTGTCGCTCGGGCAGATGCTGCTTGGCGGGAAGTCCTCGAATATTATAAAAGCGCAACGCAGATTGGTTTAACTGCCACGCCCAAAGAAACCGCCGATGTTTCAACTCAAACCTATTTCGGTGATCCGGTATACACCTATTCCTTGCGACAAGGAATTGAAGATGGGTATCTCGCACCTTACAAAGTTATCCGCGTCACACTTGATCGGGACGCGGAAGGATACCGCCCGACAGCCGGTGAGATTGATAAATACGGTAACCCTTTACCTGACCAGATTTTCGGCCAGAGCGATTTTGACCGCAAGCTCGTGCTGGAAGAACGCTCAAAAGTCGTGGCGCAAAAGATTACCGAATACTTGAAAGCCATCGACAGGATGCAAAAAACCATAGTATTTTGCGTGGATATAGAACACGCTGAACGCATGCGCCAGGAGTTGGTAAACGCCAATGCCGATCTTGTGAGTGAGCACTCTAATTATGTTGTCCGCATCACTGGAGACAGCGAGCACGGCACTCGTGATTTGGATAAATTCATTGACCCGGAAAGTCCGTATCCCGTTATCGCCACCACTTCAAAACTTCTAACCACAGGCGTGGATACCCAGACCGTCAAGCTGATTGTCATTGACCAAAATATCAACTCAATCATTGAATTCAAGCAGATTATCGGCCGCGGTACGCGCGTGCGCGAAGATTACGGCAAGATGTTTTTTACTATCATGGATTTTCGTGGTACAACAGAACTCTTTGCCGACCCAAAATTTGACGGCGATCCGGTGGTGATT
>CAZUMB010000005.1:0-19718 GCA_964621575.1 uncultured Candidatus Saccharibacteria bacterium | reverse complement strand
TTCAACGGATAGGACGCGAGATTGCGGATCTCGTAATAGAGGTTCGATTCCTCTCGAGGGCACAATATAAAAGGAGAAACTGGACAATTCCAGCCGGCTATCTACAATTAAATCAATGGCGAGGAAACCCATTCTTTACCTTATCTTGATTCTCATTCTTGTTGTCGCGTTTCTTGTCATTTTGAGTTTGATTACGCCAAATCCGGTCGTTGCTCCAGCCGAGCCGTCGGATTTTCAAGGCCCTCCGCCCGGCGAGCTTGGAGGTTTTAAAGGGCCGACTGGTTCGCCGCCTGGGTTTGAAAATTGAAAATTGGAAATTAAAAATTCTAATTGCGGGTATGGTTTAGTGGCAGAATGGCGCCTTGCCATGGCGCAGACGCGAGTTCGATTCTCGCTACCCGCACCAAAGTCATGAGTTCATCGGAAATATGACGGAAAGCTTTCTCATTTTCATTTTTTCCCTCTTTTTGGTCGTGAAGGGCGCGACGCTCGCGACGAGATACTCCGCCAAGCTGGCGGAAGGATTTCATCTTTCGAAATACGTCGTCGGCTTTATCGTAATTACTTTCATTTCCATTTTGCCCGAGGCGTTTATTTCGATAAACTCGGCGATTAAGGGAATTCCGGCGTTCGGTTTGGGAACCCTCTTCGGTTCGAATATCGCCGACCTCACGCTCATTTTCGCGATTTTGATAATCTACGCCGGGCGGGGGATAAAAATAGAAAGCGGAGTCCTGAAGGACGTCCGCCTCTACCCGTTTTTTCTCTTGTTGCCGCTCGTCCTCGGTTTGAACGGCCACTACTCCCGCCTTGAAGGCATCGCTCTTATCATTACCGGAGCGCTTTTTTATTATTTGGTTTTCGAAAGCAGTGTAGGCGCCTTGGCCGCTCCGCGTGAGCCGGGCGGCAGGTACAAAAATCTGCTTTTCCTGGTTTTCGCGATGATGCTTCTCCTCGTCGGTTCGCATTTTACGGTGACTTCGGCGGCGGCTCTCGCTTACGGTTTAAAGGTAAGACCAATCTTAATAGGTCTGCTCGTCGTGAGTTTGGGGACGACGATGCCGGAATTGTTTTATTCGCTGAAGTCGATAAAGAAGAAAGACGACGATTTGGCGGTCGGCGATATTTTGGGGTCGGTCCTGGCCGACGCGACTATCCTTGTCGGAATTATTTCTTTCATTCGTCCCTTCTTTTTCCCCGCGAAAATCGTTTATGTCACGGGCGCATTTATGCTCGTTGCTTCGCTCGTACTTTTGAAATTCATGCGTTCGGGACGAGTGATTTCGAGAAAGGAGGGATATTTGCTTTTGGCTTTTTGGGCCGCTTATGTCGTCGTGGAGCTTATCGTGAACAGCCAGCTGTTATAATGGAATAACATGGAGGTTGCGGTCCGGATAATCATTACCGTTCTCTTTATCGCCCTCATTGCCGTCGGGGTCGTTTTTTTGGGGGTTTTCGGTCTCATCCCGGCGAAAAAATCCACCACCGTCCTGGAGGTGGAAGAAAAAACGATTATCAGGGAGACGGTGGTAAATACGACTACCACCGCCCCGGTCGTACCCGACACCAGCCCGATTACTCCCGACGCCCAGGTCGTGACTCCGGAGGGCGAGCCGGTCCAGAACGACGTTTTACCCGGCACACCCGAGGCGCCCCAGCAGTCCAACCCCATCAGCGAGGATGTTCTGCCGGAGGAGGCGGTAAAAATTAGAATTTCAGCGGGGAAGATAGAGCCCGGCAGTTTTACGGTGGCGGCCGACTCGGTCGTCGTCCTGTCGGTTTCTTCGGTTGATGAACAAACTCACGTTTTTAAATTCAAAAACCCCGACTTACAGGCGGTGGCGGTGGGCGTGGGGCCGGGTGAGACGCGGGCGATTACCTTTAACGCTCCGGCGGCGGGGGATTATGAGTTTCTCTGTGATGTGCCGGGGCATGCCGGCCGGGGTGAGACGGGGGTTATGACCGTCAAGTGATTCGAGTCAGCTTATCTTTACTTCGAAGAAGCGGTGTTTACCAATCCGAAGCAAGTCGCCGTTTTTCAAATTTCCCATTGACTTCCTTACGTTGACAATAGTTTTATTGTTCAGATGCATGCCCCCTGAATTTATTTGCCGCCAAGCGTTTGATTTACTGCCCCCTACGGCGGTAACGTAGAGTCCTACGGCATCAAGGTAAGAAAGCTTGGCTT
This sequence comes from uncultured Candidatus Saccharibacteria bacterium, assembly GCA_964621575.1. Lineage (GTDB taxonomy): Bacteria > Patescibacteriota > Minisyncoccia > UBA6257 > GWB1-50-10 > CAZGHF01. The sequence goes on along the minus strand of CAZUMB010000005.1, from coordinate 17,530 downwards.
TATCTATTTTGAGTTTTGGCGCCCCTCTTGGCCTCTCTTTTTTTGAGAATCTTCGTACCCATTCCTCTCTTGCCTCTTTCGCAACGGTGGTCGAGTGGTACATCCCAACGATTGTCTCAGCGAGGAGTAGTTTTACATCACGGGGCTTCAGATTTCGCGGTGAGTCGGTGTCGGTCAAAGCTTCAAAGTATTTTTTAACGAGCGAGTCAGGAATGGTCATTAACTTACCGAACATTTCGTTCGGTTTTTCGTCCAGGGCGACGTAGTTCCCGTAGCTCTTACTCATTTTCCTCACCCCGTCTGTCCCTTCAATGAGAGGGAAGGTCATAATATCTTGCTCGGGCATTCCGAACGACCGCTGAATCCGTCGTCCCATAAGAAGGTTGAGTTTCTGGTCGCGCCCCCCGATTTCCACATCCGCTTTTACTGCCACCGAATCGTACCCTTGAAACAAAGGGTAGAGCGATTCAAGAACGGAGACGTCGTTTCCGAGGGCCAGCCTTTTCCTGAAATCTTCGCGTTTCAAGATTTGCTGAATACTCGCTCCTTTTGCCAGTTCCAAAAACAATTTCACTCCGCCGCTCTTCAGCCACTCGCTGTTGTGGCGAATCTCAGTTTTCTTAACGTCGATGATTTTGCCGGCGTAATCTATGTATTTTTTCATATTCGATTTCACTTGACGCTCCGAGAGCGATTTTCGGGCCTCGGTTCGGCTGCTCGGATCGCCGATCGTAGCGGTGAAGTCGCCGATGATCAGGACTATTTTATGCCCCGCTCTTTGGAATTGACCGAGTTTGATAAGCGGCACCGTGTGTCCCAGATGAAGGTCGGGGGCGGTCGGGTCAATGCCTAATTTCACTCTCAGTTTTTTGCCCGATTTGAGCGCTTTTTCAAGATGTTCCTTTACGATTATCTCCTCGACGCCGTGGGTGAGAATTTTTCTTATCTTCTGTTCCTTTGGGCTTTTCATTAAGATTATTTTACCACAAAACCCCGATTTCATCGGGGCTTCGCAATTTCCGGGATTTCTGTCTCGAGCTCTTATTTCTTGGTCTTTATGATTTCGTCGATGAGGCCGTATTCCTTCGCTTCTTTCGGGTCAAGCCAGAAATCACGGTCGACGTCTTTCTCGATTCGGGAAAGCGGCTGGCCGGTGTGCTTGGCGAGAATATGATTTAAGCGGTCTTTTATTTTCAGGATGTGTTTGGCGGTGATTTCTATTTCGGTTGCCTGGCCTTCGGCGCCGCCCATCACCTGGTGGAGAAGAATTTCGGAATTGGGCAGGGCGAATCTTTTCCCGGTTTTGCCGGCGGCAAGAAGAACCGCGCCCATCGAGGCGGCCAGACCGATGCAAATCGTCGAAACCGGCGCTTTGACGTGCTGCATCGTGTCGTAAATCGCCATGCCGGCCGTTACCGACCCGCCGGGGGTATTGATGTAAAGCTTGATGTCTTTTTTGGCGTCCTGGTTGTCGAGGAAAAGGAACTGGGCGATAACGGTGTTCGCGACGGCGTCGGTGATGGGACCGCCCAGGAAAATAATCCGCTCTTTAAGGAGGCGGGAATAAATATCATAGGCCCGCTCGCCGTAAGTTGATTTTTCGATGACGGTTGGGATAAGATTCATTCCCCACATTTTAGCATCAGAATCTTCGCCGCGTCAAATTCGGTTTTTCAAGCTTTGGCGACGACAAATCCGATTATTTTCTTCGCTCCGGCGCTTTTTAAAACCCTTACCGCCTCTTTCATCGTGGCGCCGGAAGTAAAGACGTCGTCAACGAGGATTATGTTTTTGCCGCCGACGAGACCGGGATTTCCCACCCTGAAACAGCCGGCCACGTTTTTCTCTCTTTCTTTATAGTTTTTGGTCTTCGTTTGCGAGTCCGTTTTTCTTTTTCTCGAAAGGTTATTTTCCTGAATCTGGATACCCAGATTTTTGCCGAGAATTTTCGCTATGAGCGCCGCCTGATTGAAACCGCGCTTCCTCTCTTTCGCCCGGTGAAGGGGAACGGGGATTATGACGAAATTCCTGATTTCTCCGCCTCCGGCGGATAATTCCGAATTTCCAAATGTCTTTTCCACGTACTCATCGATAATTTTGGTAAGCGGTTCGAGGGTAGTTTTAATTCCCTGGTATTTCAGAGCATGAATGAGTTCTCTTACCGGCGGGTTTTCGTAGGAGGCGGCGGCGGCGAGAACAAATCTCGCTTTTTCGTGGCAGGCATTTGCGGTTTCAAGCAGGCCCGCCTGCGCAGGCAGGCGGCGGCCGCATTTGGGGCATAAAAAGCCGTTCCTTGTTTCAATCGATTTTTTGCAATTATCGCAGAGAGCGCCGTCCTCGATTCTCCTCCGGCAATTAACGCAGAGCGACGGGAATATCGCCGAGACCAGGCGTTTTAAGAAAGGCCGGACGTTCATAACCTTATTTTAGTTCCTCACCCTTTCTTTAAAAAGGGTGAGGGATTAGTTAGAATGAAAGAGATGCGTTTGGGTTTTTTCGATTTTTTCAGCGATATCGCCAACTTCTTGAAAGCCGGTTCGGTTTTGGGCGTTGACATCGGCACTACCTCCGTCAAGATGGCGGAGGTTTCGAGAAAGGGCGAGAACTTCAAGCTTTTGAATTACGGCCTGCTTGAGACGAAAAACTATCTCGAACGTCCCAACCAGGCGATTCAGACCGGTTCTCTGGAAATTGTCGAGAAAGAGGCAGTTAATCTCTTAAACATGCTTCTCCATGAGGTAAAACCGAAAACCAAGACCGCTCTTGTTTCCGTTCCCGCTTTTTCCTCTTTCGTCGTCCCCCTCGAGATGCCGCTTATGCCGGCCGCCGAGACCGCCAAGTCCATCGGTTTCCAGGCAAAACAATATATTCCCTTGCCGGAGAGCGCCGTTTCCGTCGATTGGATGAAGGTTGACGAATTCGAAAACGACCGGGGTGTCAAGTTTCAAAGATTGCTCCTTATCGGTATTCCGTCGAGCATAATCCGGAAATACAAAAATATTTTCAAAATTCTCGGTTTGCGGCTTATCGCTCTCGAGCTTGAGACGTTCGCTCTTACCCGGGTCTTGGATTCGGAAAAACCGACCCTTATTGTCGACATCGGCGGGGAAGTTACGAGTATCGGCATCATCGAAAATGGATTCGTTAAACACTCGGCGACGAGCGACTACGGCGGCATTCATCTTACCAAGAGTTTATCGCAGGGCTTGGGTTTAAGCGTCGTAAGGGCGGAGGAATTGAAGCGCCGCCGCGGTCTTTTGGGAAGGGAAGGCGAGAGCGAGTTATCAACATTAATTCTGCCGTTTTTAGATGTTATAATACAGGAAACGAGGTACGCGCGGGATTTTTACGAGCACCGTTACGGCAAGAAGGTTGAAAGATTGACATTGTTGGGCGGCGGAGCGAATCTTCTCGGCATTGAGAAACATTTCGCCGGCCAGATGAATCTGCCGATTGTTGAGCCGAATCCTCTCCGCGGTTTCGAGTATGCCCCCGATCTGGAGCCGGTTGTAAAAAATCTCAGCACCGAACTGCCGGTCGCCATCGGTCTCGCCAAAAGATACTTCGTCTGAACAAAACCATGCCCGAAAATCCTCTTCAGCCGAAAATAAGAGAACAATTCATTTCCGAATCGATTCCAATCGGGTTCCCCTGGCGGCTTTTCATTTTTTCCTTTACCCTTTTCGTTTTCACCCTTTTTATTTTCTTCGGTTTTAAATTCGGCTACACCGTTTACATCGACAAGCGGGCCGAGAGTCTCGACAAGAAAATCGCGGACCTGGCCGTTCAGGTGAGTCAGGAGGACCAGCAGAACTTCATCGCTTTTTATTCCCAGCTGGTTAATCTGGAAAAGGTTCTCAATCGCCACGGCTTTATGGCGAACGTTTTCCTCTTCCTTGAAGAAAATACTCTTGGCGACATTTACTACAAGAGCGCCGATTTTTCTTCTCTGGGGAGAAACCTGAAACTTTCGGGCGTTGCCGCCTCAAACAAAGTGTTGGTTGACCAGCTTGCGCTTTTCGACAAGAGAATAGAAGTAAGCGGCGTAAATCTGAATCAGATGAGCATCGACCCGTCGAGCAACGTTAACTTCGGCGTTACCGTTTCCTTCAAAGAAGAGTTTTTCCAAAAACCGGGACTATAGAGATGAACCCCCTACATAGCCGTTTATAGAATCCACCAATTATGATTAAACCAAAAACAAACAAAGGTCAGTATGATAAAGAGCAGGGAGAACCCATGCCTGGTTTATCCATGCTATGTAGGGGATGAAAACATCAACCAAAAGAATTTTAAGCATCATTCTCGCCGCTCTTCTTTTCTTGGGCATTCTCGTTATTTATGCCGGTTTCATCAGGCCGGAGCTCGCCGACATAAACGAAAAACGGGCCCTTGTCGTTTCCAAAGAGAACCTTTTTGAAAGCGAAAGCGGGGCCGTCGGCGAAGTTCAAAATCTCATCAGCAAGTTTCAGAGCGTCGCCGCTCTCCAGGAAACGGTTTCTCTCGCCCTGCCGCAGGAAGAAAACGTGACGGGCATTTTGAATCAGATTCAGTCGATTGCCAATCTCTCCAACGCGAAACTCACTTCTTTTTCAGCCAAACCGTTCGCCTTCGAGGCGACCAAGCAAGCGCTCGTGAGGCGTCTCGGTTCTTTGGAAATAGCGGTATCGGTGGAGGGGAGCTACGAGTCCCTGAAGCAGTTTTTGAAATCACTCGAGACGAACGTCAGGATTTCCAACGTAAGGAGCTTTCAATTTTTGCCGGTCGGAGGAGTGCCCACCGCCGACAGTTACAAACTCAATTTGTCGGTCGAAACATTTTATCAGGAATAATATGGCTATAGTCGTTGAAGCGGAAAAAAAGCCGGTCAATTGGATTGCGATTCTCACGACGCTCATCATTGTGGTTGTGATTTTCTTGGGCGCCTATTTCCTTTTCTTCAAAAAACCCGAGCTCATCGAAATCGTCGCGCCGAGCGATCTTCAGGGGGTAAGCCGGATTTCCGGCGTATCTTTCAATCCGGAAGGAGTTTTGAATGCCCCAACTTTCAAGCTTTTGCGCCAGTACGGCACGGAACCAACCCCATCTACCCCGGGCCGGAACAATCCTTTTAGGCCATTCTAACCGGTTTCATTAGCTTGTATTGGAGAAAACCGACGAAGCTAATGGAGCTAAGAACTGAAAATGAACGACAAACAACTTTTCGACGAACTGGTTAAGAGGAATATCCTGGATAGATCTCTTGCCGACAGAGTCCTGAAAGACGCCGGTTTTGCGAACCGGTCGGCCGAAGAATTGCTTTATGACCGTCGTCTTGCCGACGAAGCGGCGGTGGCGAAAGTGAAAAGCGAACTCCTCGGCGTGCCTTATAAAAAAATCGACGCCGCCTCGATCAGCGAAGAAGTTTTAAAAATAATTCCCTACGACACTTCGAAAACTTATCGGGTCGTGCCGCTCGAGAAGAGGAAAGACATGCTCGTTGTCGGGATTCTCCGGCCGGGACCGCAAGTCGAAGACGCCCTTCGGTTCATTGCCAAGCGCGAGCGTCTTTCTTTGGGCGTTTTTATCATCACTCCCTCGGACTTGAATGCCGTCTGGCGCCGCTATACGCCGTATCGGAGCGAAATCGAGACGGCGGTGAAGGAGGCGAGTGGCGGCAAGGAGAGTGACGAGAGAATAGTTTCTCTTGAAGAAGGAGCGAGGACGGCCGAAGAAGGGCCGATTATAAAAATCGTCGCCTCAACCTTAACGAAAGCGGTTGAAGCCGGCGCTTCCGACGTTCATTTCGAGCCTCAGCGCTCGCGTTTCCGGATAAGATTTCGAATCGACGGGAAGCTGGAAGAAGTCGCCTCGATGCCGATTTCCTTGAGCCAGCCCGTCATCTCGAGAGTAAAAGTTCTCTCCCGTCTGCGGCTTGATGAAACCCGCATTCCCCAGGACGGTCGTTTTCGGACTGTCGTTTCGGGCCGGGACATCGACTACCGAGTCTCGACTTTTCCCACTCCTTCCGGCGAGAAGGCGGCCATTCGGGTTTTGGACCCGACAACCGGTCTTCGGGGCCTGAAAGAAATCGGTCTTTCCGACCATAATTTCAAAATTTTAAACGAAATAATAAGCGGGCCCTACGGCATGATTTTGATTTCCGGTCCGACCAGTTCCGGAAAGACCACCACCCTTTACGCCATGATGCAGAAGATAAATTCGCCCGGCGTGAACGTCATGAGTTTGGAAGACCCGGTGGAGTATTTCATGGACGGGATAAACCAGTCGCAGGTAAAACCCGAAATCGGCTACACCTTCGCTTCGGGTTTGAGGCAGATTCTCCGGCAGGACCCGGACATAATCATGGTCGGCGAAATCCGCGATTCGGAAACGGCGGGTTTGGCCGTGAACTCGGCCTTGACCGGTCACATGGTTCTCTCGACCATTCACACCAACAGCGCCGTGGGCGTTGTGCCGCGGCTCGTTGATTTAAAGGTGCCGGGTTTTCTCCTTTCTTCCGCTTTGCGGCTCATGATTGCCCAGCGGCTTGTCTCGCGTTTATGCCCCAAGTGCAAGGAAAAAAGCGAAGCGCCCAAAGAAGCGGTCGATATCATCACCGAAAATTTGAACGGCTTGCCGGCCGACTTAAAAAAAGACATCGGATTCCGGCCGCCCTATGAGGTTTATCGTCCGAGTCCGAAGGGAAACTGCGACATCTGCCGGGGAAAAGGCTTCGCCGGCCGAATGGCGATTTTCGAAATTTTTAAGATGACTTATGAACTCGGCAATCTTATCAGTTCCGGTTTCACCGAAGGAAAGCTTTTGGAGGAAGCAAAAAGGCAGGGGATGGTGACTTTGAGGCAAGATGGTATCCTGAAAGCATTGGAGGGAGAAGTTTTATTGGAAGAAGTGCTAAGGGAAACGGAGTGACAATGACAACCTAGTTACAACTTAATTACCACCTAGTTACTACCTGATTACGTTATGTAACTAGCACTTCGTGCGTAACTAGGTAGTAACTTGCTCAACCTAAAGGTTTCGCGATACAGTTCAAGGTATGGACTACAAACAAAAACTCGACGAACTGCTTCTCATCACGGCCAGGCAAAACGCTTCCGATCTTCACATTGCCGTCGGGAAAAAACCGACCATCCGGGTCGACAGTGTTCTGGTTCCAATAACCAAAGAATCGATTCTCACGAAGGCCGACGCCGAAGGGTTGGTTCTCTCTCTTCTTACCGAAGAGCAAAAAAAGGAATTTCTCGCAAAGCGCCAGCTGGATTTTTCTTACAGCTTGGAGGATAAAGCAAGATTTCGGGTGAACGTTTACTTCCAGCGGGGTTTTATGGCGGCGGCTCTGCGGCTTATTCCCGCTCAGATAAAAACCCTGGAAGAGTTGAACCTCCCGCCCCTTCTCCACGATTTTACGAAACTCAATCAGGGCTTCGTTCTCGTCGTCGGACCGGCCGGCCACGGCAAGTCGACGACGCTCGCCGCCCTTCTTGACGAGGTGAATCACAAACGGACCGACCACATTATCACCGTCGAAGACCCGATTGAGTATCTGTTTTCCCAGGACCGCTGCATTATTTCCCAGCGAGAAGTGGGCATGGATACTCTCTCTTTCCACGATGCTCTCCGGAGCATTCTCCGGCAGGACCCGGACGTCATCATGGTCGGCGAGGTCCGCGACCCGGAAACGATGGCTACCGCAATGACGGCAGCCGAGACCGGCCACTTGGTTTTTTCAACCATGCACACAAATTCCGCCTCGCAGACAATCGACCGGATCATCGATTCTTTTCCGCCGAATCAGCAGGGCCAGGTCGTTTCCCAGCTTGCCTCGACGCTTGTCGCGGTAATTTCCGAACGTCTGATACCGCGCTTGGGCGGGGGCCGGATTCCGGCGATGGAGATAATGATCGCCAATCCCGCCATTCGCAACCTCATCCGCGAAAAGAAAATTTACCAAATCGACTTGGTGATAGAAACGAGCGTTCAGGAGGGAATGGTGTCCTTGAACCGCGCTTTGGTGGGTTTGGTGAAGCGCAAAGAAATTTCCCTCGAGCAAGCCCAGGCCTACTCCCTGAATCCGGGCGAGCTTACGATACTTCTCGAGCGGTCGTGATATAATACAAAAGAAGCTTACGAAAGTACAGAAATGTACGAAATTACGAAAAGTGTCAGTTTCGTACCTTTCGTAAGTTTTGGTAATTTCGTATGAAATTTTCGTACAAAGCGAGAACTAAAGAAGGCGAGCTTCAAGTTGGCAACGTTGAAGCGGGCAACCGGGAAGGGGCGGCGAACGTCCTTTTGAGCCACGGCCTTTTTCTTCTTTCCTTGGAGCCGCTTGAAGATTTGCGGTGGTACGGCCGGATTTTTGAGTTTTTCCGGCGGGCCAAGGCCGTCGATATCATGGTTTTTACCCGGCAGTTCGCGACTCTCCTTGCTTCCCAAGTGCCCCTCTCCGACAGTTTAGCCAATCTTTATCGTCAGACGACGCACCCGGTTTTGAAAGAAGCGGCGGCGGAGGTGGCCGGCGACGTTGATGCCGGTTTTTCTCTCTCCCAGGCGCTTGAGCGGCACTCCAGCGTTTTTTCGGAGTTTTACGTCAATATGGTAAAGTCAGCCGAGATAACCGGCCGCCTTTCCGAGGTTTTAAGCTTTCTTGCCGACTACCTCGAGAAACAAGCTACTTTGGTCGCCAAAGTCAAAAACGCCCTCATTTACCCGGTTCTCGTCATCGTTCTTTTCATTGCCGTCGTGATTATCATGGTTTCTTTCGTTTTGCCCCAAATCACGCCGATTTTCGAGGAAGCGGGCGTGGAATTACCGGCTTTTACCCAGGCGTTTCTTTCGGTTGGCGTTTTCATCGGTGATTGGTGGTGGGCAGTCGGACTGATTTTTCTGATTTTCGTTCTCACCATCATCGATTATTTCCAGACGAAAGAGGGCAAGGTCGTTTTGGACGAGCTTTCTCTCCGTTTGCCCGTCGTCGGTCCGCTTTTCCAGAAACTCTACATCGCCCGTTTTGCCGAATCGAGCCGGGTTCTCATTAAAGGGGGGCTTACCATTCCGCAGGCCATCGAAATATCGTCGCACACGATTTCGAACGCCGTTTATCGCGACCGACTCCACGAGGCCTCGACGAGAATAAGAAAAGGCGAGCTACTCTCGAAAACCTTGGGGGAAATGTCGGAGTTTCCGCCGCTCGTTTCCCAGCTCATCGCGATAGGCGAGCAGACCGGCCGGTTGGAGCAGCTTTTGGAAAAGGTTACCGACTTTTATACCCGCGAAGTGGATGACATCGTAAACAATCTGGTCACTCTGATTCAGCCGTCCTTAATGATCGTAATCGGCGTCATGGTGGCGATTCTTTTCGCGTCCATTCTCCTCCCGCTCTACAATTTAAGCCGAGTATTTTAAATATTTGTTCCCACACAAGATTCAAAACAAAAACAACGATGCTTATCCGCATCTAACGGGCGCTCAATATTGTGGATAAATTATTGCGCCCCGCTCAAGCTCGGCTTATAATTTAGACAATATTAGCAAAGGTCGAAAGAGCTAAATTAAAAGTTAATACCATGAAAAAATCAGGTTTCACGTTGGTGGAAATGCTTGTTGTTATCGCCATCATCGGTATTTTGTCGGCCGCCGTTCTTGCGTCATTGGGACCGGCAAGAAACAGAGCCAAAGATGCGAGAATAATTTCCGGTCTCAATCAGTTGAGAGCGATCGCCGAGGTTCTTTACGACGGCGATTATGCCGCCGTTGTCATAGGCCAAGCCGATATTGCCAAGATTGCAACCGATATTGCCGGCAACCAAGGGAGTTTAGAAATCGGTTTGGGAGCGAATGACCTTACTTTCGCCGCTGAATCGGTTCTTCCCGGGGGCGGTTTTTACTGCATCGACAGTGCCGGTACCGCCGTTTCAACCGCGGACAACCCGGATACTACGGATGGCCTCTGTCCTTAATAAAGCTCAAGCCGGCGCCCGCCGGTTTGGCGGGCGCTTGGATGCGAAAATATGCCCGCCATAGATATTTTTGTTTACTGCGCCCTTTTTGTTATTGGCCTTGCCGTCGGCAGTTTTTTTAATGTTGTCACGCTCCGTTACAATCCCGCCCGGAGCGTTTTTAACCGCAAAAACATCGGCGGCCGTTCCCGCTGTCTTCAGTGCGGCAAGCCGCTTCGTTGGTTTGAATTAATTCCTCTTCTCTCTTTCTTTATTCAAAAAGGGAAATGCCGGAGTTGCGGCGGGAAACTTTCATTTCAGTATCCGATAGTGGAATTCCTCTCGGGCGCGATTTTCGCGGGCATTCCTCTGTATTTCGTCAAGTTTTACGGAATCGCGGAACCGTTTTCTTTTTCGGTTTCTCTTCGTTCTTTTTACGGCTTTTTGATTTTATGGATTTTGGTTTTTTTGACTTGGCTTCTCGTGAGCGTTATCGACCACCGCCATTACCTTGTTCCGGACGGTTTGAATATCACCTTCGCGGTTTTGGGAGTCGTAATTGCCGCCATAAAAACCGCGCCGTCGGGCTGGCTTCTGCCGTTTCACGATTCTTTCTTAAGACACTACTCCCTCATTCTCTCGCCCACCCAGACCGTTTGGCTGAACCACGTTCTTGGAGCCGTCATTGCCGGGCTCTTCTTCCTTCTTCTTGTCGTCGTAAGCCGCGGGCGGGGGATGGGTATGGGCGACGTGAAGCTTGCGGCCGCTTCCGGTTTGGTTCTCGGCTGGCCCGACATCGGCCTTGCCGTCATCGTCGCTTTTGTTTTAGGCGGTCTTTGGGGCGCCGTTCTTCTCTTGGGCCGCAAAAAAACCCTTCACGATAAGATTCCCTTCGCGCCGATTTTCATCATCGGAATGGCTCTCACCGTGTTTTTGGGTTTTGGGATGGTGCACGGCTATCTCGGCTTGTTCAACATATAACGGGAACGGGTTATAATAGTATGTAATGAGAGGATTCACCTTGATTGAAACGCTTGTCGTCATTAGCGTCACTTTGATTCTTTCGGCTCTTGCTCTCGCCTACAATCGTTCGAGCGAGGGACAGCTTATTCTCTACCGGGACCAAGCCGTCGTCGTGAGCTTTTTGAATCAAGCCAGGCATTTAACCGCCCAAAAATACCGCGATCCCTCAATTCCAAATTACTCCGCCTGCGCTTTCGGTCTTCACTTCGAGCCTGGTACGCGCAACTTCGTTTTCTTTCAGGATTTGACCGAAGGGGACTGCGGCGACGGCAGTCAGAACTACCGTTACGACGATGGAATGAACCCGTCCGAGGCCCTTGAAGCTCTTTCCCTCGACCCGAAGTTGAGCTTTGAAGGAATTCCCGAAGGCGGCTTGGACATTTTTTTCATTCCGCCCGATGTAGATGCGAGTTCAAGCGCCGGCTTGCCCGTTTCTTTCGTTATTAAAACGCGGGACGGGAAATTTCGGGTGACGACGACAGTCGCCTCCGGCGGCCAAATCATTACCGAATGAATCATGAATCATGAATCACGAATCAGGAATTAAAAACAGGCGGGGAAACCTGCTCATCGAGTCGCTTGTTTCGATAAGCGTCATTCTCATCGGTTTCTTGGGGGTTTTCGGGCTTCTTTCGCGCTCACTCGGTCTCAATAAGGACGTCAGTCAGAAATTCGTCGCCACTTATCTTGCGGCCGAAGGAATCGAGGTGGTAAAGAGCTTAATTGACAAGAGTTTCGTTGACGAGCTTGCTTGGAACGATTGCTGTGGAAGCGGTTCTTGGGAAGTAGCTTACGACAGTACGGTTCTTGCGGCCGCGCCGGTTGAACCAACCTCCCTTCTTTTCGACGAGGCCGACGGAAGTTACAACTATGAAACCGGCGTCCCTTCGCCTTTTACGAGAACCGTCGAGATTTCGGAGTTCGACCGGAACGACGACGGCTGGCCCGATGAGATAAAAGTAAATTCCAAGGTGAATTGGGTGAGGCGCGGGACGGCGGAGGAAATAAATCTGGAAGACCATTTTTTTGACTGGCGGCAATGAAATTCCCAAAAGACAATCGGGCGGGTTTTACGCTTACGGAACTGATGGTCGCCGTAACCGTTTTCATCGTTGCCCTCACTATCGCCGTCGGCGCTCTCATTCGGGCCATTCGGACTCAGCGGGCGGTGAACGAACTGCTTGCCCTGAATTCGAACATGAGCCTGGTTATCGAGCGAATGGCCCGGGAAATAAGAGTCAGCTATGATTTCAGTTTAAACAACGTTCCCCAAGACGACTGCATCGGCAGTCAGGTCGGCGAACTGGAATTCACTAATCCCCGCGGCAATAGCGTTTTTTACCGCCGGGAGAACGGGACGATTGCCCGGATGGAATGTGCGGGCGCCGATTGCGGCGGCGAAATCTTCGAACCGCTTACCGCTCCGAACGTTAACATCGAACGCCTCTGCTTTTTGCATACCGGCAATCTTGATAACGGCAAAGATCCTTGGCGGGTAACGCTTTTCCTTAAGGTCGGTTCCACGGAACCCGCTCTGGTTGGTCAGTTCGTCGATATCCAGACGACGGCCGCCGCCCGGGTTTTGCCCCAAGAACTCTGATGGAAAAAATTCAAAAAAACAAAAGAGACGGACAGGCCTCGTACAATTCCTGGAATCGTACGGGGCAGGTAATGATTTTGAGCGTTGTCATACTCGGTGGAGTCCTGCTCTCGGCCGCTTCCGTTGCCGGTCTGCTTATGGTTTATCAGATTCGGGCCTCGAATGATGCGGTCAATTCCGCCAAGGCCGTCTTTGCCGCCGACGCCGGAATTGAGGCGGCGGCTTGGTGTCTCGGCAAGGGCTCGGATTGCCCTTGGGAACAGGAATTTTCCGATGCCCCCTTCGCTTTTGACGATGCCGGCGTGACTTTTAAAATCCTTTGGCCGGAATTGACCGCCGGGCGGGTGCAGATGGTTTCCCAAGGGCTTGCCGGCGGCGGCCGGGTGGTGAGAATTCTTGAGACAACCTTCACGACGCAGTAGTTTATGAATAAAAATGAGGCAAAGAAGAGAATTGAGGGACTGAAAAAAGCAATCGACCGTTACCGTCACTCCCGTCTTGTCTTGAATAAAGAGGAAATTTCCCCGGAAGCCGAAGATTCCCTGAAAAAGGAACTCTTCGATTTGGAACAGGAATTTCCCGAGCTTGTCACGCCCGATTCCCCCAGCCAGCGGGTCGGCGGCAAACCTTTAAAACAGTTCAAAAAAGTTCGGCACGAAGGCCGGATGACTTCCTTAAACGACGCCTTTAACGAAAAGGATGTTTCCGACTGGTTCGACCGTCTCTGCGATTTCCTGGGGGAAAAAGTTTCCGTCGGTTTTTACTGCGATTTGAAGATGGACGGGCTGGCCGTCGAACTCGTTTACCGAAACGGTTTTTTTGAAACCGGTTCCACTCGCGGCGACGGCGAAGTCGGCGAAGACATTACCGAAAATCTCAAAACAATCGAAGCCATTCCCTTGAAATTACGGGGCGACTACTCTCCTCTTTTGGTCGTTCGCGGCGAGGCCTTCATGACGAAAAAAGAATTCGAGCGAGTGAACAAAGTGAATAAAAAAACCGGCGGGAAAGTTTTTGCCAATCCCCGGAATATGGCCGCCGGTACGCTTCGCCAGCTTGACCCTAAAATCGCCGCGGCGAGGAAAATGAGTTTTTTCGCCTACGGCATTTACGGCCGGGGGGAGGAGCATTGGCGCCGTTATCCCAGTCACGATGAGGAATACAAAGCTCTTGCCTCTTATGGCGTGCCGGTCAACCCCGAGGGCCGGGTTGTTTCCTCGCTCGAGGAAGTTTTCGTCCTCCGGCGGGAAATCGAGAAAAAGCGGGAACGTCTCGCTTACGAAATCGACGGCATCGTCGTTACGGTAAACAGCAGCGAAATTCATGAGCGGGCGGGCGTTGTCGGCAAAGCGCCGCGGGGAGCGATTGCCTACAAGTTTTCGCCGCGGGAAGCCGCAACCAGAGTGAAAAGCATTAAAGTTCAGGTCGGCCGGACCGGCGCTCTTACCCCCGTTGCCGAACTCGAGCCGGTTTCGGTGGGCGGGGTGACCATTACCCACGCTTCCCTTCACAACTCCGACGAGATTCGGCGGCTCGGCCTTAAAATCGGCGACACGGTCATCGTAAGCCGGGCCGGCGACGTCATTCCCCAGGTGACGAAAGTGATGAGGGATTTGCGGACCGGTCGGGAGAGGGAATTCCGGATGCCCGCCGCGTGCCCGGTTGACGGTTCGAAGGTGATAAAAGACGGGGCGATCGAGCGGTGTTCCAATCCCCGTTGCGGGGCGCGGCATCGCGAATCGCTTTATCATTTTGTCTCCCGTTCCGCTTTTGACATTCGGGGATTGGGCGCGAAGGTCATCGACCGCTTTTTGGACGAGGGGCTCATGTCCGACGCCGCCGATATTTTTCTCTTGGAAAAAGGCGATATTGCCGCCCTTCCGCGTTTCGGCGAAAAATCGGCGGAGAACGTCGTCCGGGAAGTGAACGAGAAGAAAAAAATCACTCTCGCCCGTTTTCTTTACGCCCTGGGAATTATTCACGTCGGCGAGGAGACAGCAAACCTGCTGATGCAGGAAATTTCTAATTCCAAATTTCCAATTTCTAAACCCACAGACGTCGTGAAGGCGTTTCAAAAATTGTCGCTTGAGGACTTGCAGGAGATTCAGGATATCGGGCCGGTGGTGGCGAAAAGCATTTACGATTGGTTCCGCGAGACCCGCAACGTGAAACTCTTGGAAAAACTGGAGCGGGCCGGCGTCAGATTACAAAGCGCAAAGCGCTTAGCGCTTAGCGATAAGCTGAAAGGCAGGACGTTCGTTCTCACGGGCACTTTGGAATCAATGGGCCGCGAGGAAGCGAAGGAAAAAATCCGGGCGTTGGGCGGCGATATTTCCGAGAGCGTTTCCAAGCAAACCGACTACGTCGTCGCGGGGGGCGACCCCGGTTCAAAATACGAGAAAGCCAAGAAATTGGGCATCGAGGTCGTCGACGAGAAAAAATTTCTTGGGATGCTGGCAAAATAAGCAAACAGCTTTATAATTTCTTTATGTTTTCAGAAAAAGACCTGGAAAATTTAGCCGACCTCGTTCGGCTTGAGCTTTCGGCGGATGAGAAGAAATCATTGCTCAAGGATTTCAAAAAAATTCTTGCTTACTTTGAAGAGTTGAAGGGAGTTGACACCGAGGGCATTCCGCCGATGTCGGGCGGGACGTTTGAGAAAAACGTTTTGCGGGAAGACGGCTCGGACGAGACGAAGCTTTCTCCCGACGGTTCCGTTAGTCAATTTCCTGAGCACGACTCCGGTTTTCTGAAAATCCCGCCGGTTTTTTGATTGCCATGAATTTACAGGACCTAACGGTAAAGAAATTTCATCAGTCGCTTCTCGCCGGCGATTTTTCGGCCCGCGAAGCGGTTGAGGAGTATTTTAACCGGATTGACGAGAAAGACGGAGAAATCGGCGCCTATTTGACGCTCTTGAAAGACGGCGCTCTTGCCCGGGCGGCGGAGGTTGATGAAGTGATTGCCGAGGACGGGAAAATCGGACCGCTTGCCGGTGTGCCGCTGGCCGTAAAGGATGTCATCGCAATCAAGGGTGTTCGGACCACCGCCGCTTCGAAGATTCTCGAGGATTACGTTTCAAGTTACGATGCGACAGTTATCGGGAAGCTCAAGGAGCAACAGGCGGTGTTTTTGGGCAAAACCAATTTGGACGAGTTCGCGATGGGGGCCTCAACCGAGAATTCCGCTTTCCAAAAAACGAAGAATCCGCATGACTTGAGCCGCGTGCCGGGCGGTTCCTCGGGAGGGTCGGCCGCCGCCGTCGCCGCTGATTTATGCTTAGCCGCTCTCGGGACCGATACCAACGGGTCGATTCGCCAACCGGCGAGTTTCTGCGGCGTGGTCGGTTTGAAACCCACTTACGGCGCGGTTTCCCGCCACGGCCTTCTTGCCTTGGGTTCGAGCTTGGACCAAGTCGGACCTCTTACCAAAACGGTTGAGGACGCGGCGATTATTTTCAACGCAATAAGCGGGAGGGACGAGTTTGATTCCACCAGCGTAACTTACGACTCGCGACTCACGGCTTACGATTCGGACGAAGTGAAGAAACTCAAAATCGGCATTCCTAAAGAATATTTCGTCGAGGGCATTGACAGGGTAGTCGGGAAAGAAATCGAAGAAGCAACGAAGAAATTCAGGAGCATGAAAATCGAATTCAAGAACATATCTTTGCCGCATACCAAATATGCCATTTCCGTTTACTACATAATTTTGCCGGCCGAGGCGAGCACTAACCTTGCCCGCTACGACGGCATCCGCTATGCGCGCCTGCCTTCCGTTCCCGAGGACGCGGCTCTCAAGGAAATTTATTTAAAGAACAAAGGCGCCGGTTTCGGTCCCGAACCGAAGCGGCGGATACTCCTCGGCACCTTTGTTTTATCGGCCGGCTACTACGACGCTTATTACGCCAAGGCCCAGAAAGTCCGCACTTTAATCAAGCAGGATTTTGACGAAGCATTCAGGGAGGTGGATGTGATTCTCACTCCCACTACGCCTACGCCGGCCTTCAAACTCGGAGAAAAATCGAGTGACCCACTCGCGATGTATCTGGCTGACGTTTTTACCAGCCCTTCTAGTTTAGCCGGTCTCCCGGCGATATCGATTCCGGTGAAAAAATACGATCCGCCGGCCGGCGGAGGCGGCGGGGAACTGCCCGTCGGTTTCCAGCTCATCGGCCGCCACTTCCGCGAAGCCGACATTTTGGGTTTGGGACAATATTACGAACAGGCCTGAACCATAAATATAAGCGGCCGCTTATATTCATGGTTGCTTATTTTTCGAGTATTTTTTCCGCTTTTGCGAGGTCTTCGATGACGCCGACCGGTATGTAAGACCGGGCTTTGACGACGTGGATTTTGTGGTCTTTGGACATGGCCGAGACCGCAGTCGGCAGTAAAAATTCGCCTTTTATTGCCCCCCCCGGCGGATAGTTGAAGATTAGCGAATTAAGAATAAAGCCGCCGACCAAGGCCAGATTTGAAGGTGGATTCTCCGCTTTTTCAAAAATTTCCTTCAAACTGCCGTCTCCGTTCAAAGTAGCCACTCCGTATCGTTGCGGGTTGGGGACTTCCGCCGCGATTGCCGCCAGGTCGTATTTTACAAACTCCTCGAAAGTTTCCTTATCAAAAAGGTCGTCGGAGTAAAGGATAGCAAAAGACCCGTCGCCGAGATGCGGCCGGGCGAGCTCGAGAGCATTGTAGGTGCCTTTCTTCTCCGGCTGACGGACGTAAGTCACTTTCCGTCCCAAAAATTCTTCGCCGCAGTATTTTACGATTTGCTCGCCGAGATAGCCGTGAACGACGATGAGCTCGGTGATTTTCTCGGGCAGGTTTTTCACCAAACGGTAAATAAGCGGCTTGCCGGCCACTTCAAGAAGCGGTTTCGGGATTTTTAAGGTGAGGGGTCGCATCCGGACTCCCTCGCCGGCGGCTAAAATTACTGCTTTCATTATTTTTGCGCAGCCGAT
>CAZUMB010000004.1:0-21970 GCA_964621575.1 uncultured Candidatus Saccharibacteria bacterium | reverse complement strand
CCTTACCAAGGTTATGTCCCAACTGCCGTCATTACCAACGTCTTAAACAGAGAAACCCTTTGAAGCTGTGGCACCGGAAGTGCATGAAACCTGGCTGTTCCAACGAGTTTGAGACAAGTTATGCTCCCGACCGGCCGGAAATCGTTTACTGCGAAAGCTGTTACAACGCCGAGGTGGTTTAGATTTTGATTTTGGCGGAAGAACTTATAGAATTAGAATTGCATGTTGAGGAAAATAGAGAAGCTCTCTCTTCCGGAAATTGAGGAGAAAGTTCTTAAGTTCTGGGACGAGAGCCGGATTTTCGAAAAATCGGTCGCTAACCGGAAAGGAAGAAAAAAATTCGTTTTTTTTGAGGGCCCGCCGACGGCCAACGGCCGGCCGGGGCTTCATCACGTTTTGTCCCGCTCTTTCAAGGATATAATCCTCCGCTACAAAACGATGGCGGGGTTTTACGTGCCTCGCCGCGGCGGCTGGGATACCCACGGCTTGCCGGTCGAAATTGAAGTGGAAAAAGAATTGGGTCTTAAATCCAAACAGGGAATAGAAAAATACGGCATCGCCGAGTTCAACCGCAAATGCCGGGAGTCGGTCTGGAAATACAAAGACGAATGGGAGCGCCTTACCCGCCGCATCGGTTTCTGGCTGGATATGGACAACGCTTACGTCACCTACGAGCCGAAATACATTGAGACGCTCTGGTGGATAATAAAGCAAATCGCAAAGCGCAAGCTGCTCTATAAAGGCCACAAGGTTGTGCCGTGGTGCCCTCGTTGCGGTACCGGCCTTTCTTCCCACGAAATCGCTCAGGGTTACCAGGAAGTGAAAGAGGCCTCAATTTATATGAAGTTCAGAATAAAGAGCGGTAAATTCAAAGGCGCTTATATCCTTTCTTGGACGACGACGCCCTGGACCCTGCCGGGAAACGTGGCGCTGGCGGTAGGCCTAAAATTCAACTATGTGCTTGTTCGGCTTAAGAAGGTTCGGCTTTCTAAAGTCGGCTGCAATATTAGGAAGTCCCACTTCCTAATATTGGCTAAAGACAGGCTCTCAATACTTGGCGAACCCTGCGAGGTTCTAAAGGAGTTTAAGGGTAGGGAGCTTGTCGGTTTAAGCTACGAACCGCTTTTTAAGGTCCCGGCGCTTAAATCCAAAAACTCCCACAAAATTTATGCCGCCGATTTCGTGACGACCGACGAGGGTACAGGCGTGGTTCACACCGCCGTAATGTACGGCGAAGACGATTACGCTCTGGGAGAAAAAGTCGGTTTGCCCAAGCATCATACCGTTGATGACAAAGGATTTTTCCTGAAGAGCGTGCCGGTTGTCGGCGGAATGTACGTCAAGGACGCAAAAACCGAAGAAAAAATAATTAACTATCTAAAAACTAAAAACTACCTGCTAAAGACCGAATTATACAAACACGACTATCCCTTCTGTTGGCGGTGTGGAACGCCGATTCTCTACTATGCCCGCAACTCCTGGTTTGTGGCGATGAGCAAACTTCGCGGCAAATTGCTAAGAGCAAATGGTGAGATAAACTGGATTCCGGAGAACATAAAACAAGGCCGTTTCGGCGAGTGGCTTCGGGAGGCGAAGGATTGGGCTTTTTCCCGCGAGCGCTACTGGGCAACGCCCTTGCCGGTTTGGGTCTGTGATAAGTGCGGCGCAAAAGAGGTTATGGGCGGCATCAAGGAGCTTGAAGAGAAACTTCACAAAAGCGCCAATAAATACATTCTTGTGCGGCACGGTGAGTCCAAGAAGAATGTGGAGCATATTGCCAGTTGTTGGCCGGAGAGAACAAAATGCCCTCTCACCGCAATTGGCCGGGACCAGGCTTATCAATTGAGCCGGGAGTTGAAGAAGCAAAAAGCGGATTTGATATTCTCTTCCGACCTGCAGAGAACCAAAGAAACCGCCGAAATAATCGCCAAAGAATTCGGCCTCAAAGTCGTTTATGATGCCCGTTTGCGGGAATTAAATATCGGCGAGTTCAACGGCAAGCCTCATAAAGATTACGCCGGCTATTTCAATTCGCCTTTCGAGCGCATTACAAGGCCGGCTCCCGGCGGCGAATCCTTGAATGATTTGAGAAAAAGAACTTCGGATTTCTTAAAATTCACCGAAAAAAAATATAAGGACAAGACAATCGTCGTGGTGGGTCATGGCGACCCGTTATGGATGATGTACGGTCTTATGGGTGGTCTGCCGAGCAAGGAGATGATAGAGGCGGACGGCTCTAAAAAATCCTATCCCAAAAAAGGTGAGGCCTATCCGATGCAATTCAGAAATATTCCCCGGAATGAGCTTGGCGAATTGGATTTGCACCGTCCCTATATCGATGCGGTCGTTTTTCCCTGTCCCAAGCCGCGGTGTAAGGGCAAAATGACACGGGTGAAAGAAGTGGTTGACGGCTGGTTTGATTCCGGAGCAATGCCGTTCGCTTCGGATGCTCCGGGGTATCCGGCCGATTACATCGTTGAAGGCGTCGACCAAACCCGGGGCTGGTTTTATACTCTTCTGGCAGTCGCAATACTTCTTGGTAAAAACAGCCCCTACAAGAATGTTATTTCCCTCGGCCTTCTCCTGGATAAAAACGGCCAGAAAATGTCCAAGTCCAAAGGAAATATTGTGAGTCCCTGGGAGATGGTCGAGAAACATGGCGCCGACGCCGTCCGCTGGTATTTTTATACCGTAAACCCACCCGGGGAATTCAAACGCTTCGACGAAACCGATATCATGAAAGGCGCCCGCCAGTTTATTTTGTTCCTCTACAACTCGTTCGTTTTTCTGAATACTTACGACACCGGCATCCATAAAATCCCCGAATTTACGGCAAAAACCGCCAGTTCCAACATTTTAGACAAGTGGATTATCGCTCGTCTTCACCAAACCACCGACTTGGCGACCAAGGACCTCAACCGCTACGAGGTTGGGGGAGCGGCTCGTAGAATCGAGGGCTTTGTAAATGACCTTTCGCGCTGGTACGTTCGCCGTTCCCGCCGCCGATTCCAGAAACCGGAGAACCGGAAGGATTACGAGGCGGCCTTGAGTACGCTGAATCATGTGCTTTCGGAAACAAGCAAACTTGTCGCGCCGTTTACGCCGTTTTTTGCCGAAGCGCTTCACAGTTCGCTGAGCGCTAAGCGCCGATTGCTAAGCGTACATCTTGAGGATTGGCCGAAAACAAACAGGAAGCTGATTGACAAAAAACTACTTTCCGAGATGGAGGTAGTCCGTTCGGCCGCAAGTCTGGCGCTCTCGAAAAGAGCGGAGTTGGGTATCAAAGTTCGGCAGCCGCTTGCGGAATTGAGAATCAAGAACCGCGACTTACGGGATAAAAAGCTTTTGGAAATATTGAAGAATGAGGTAAACGTTAAGAAAATAACCGTTGATAAGAAATTGAAAGTGGATATTTGGCTTGACGCCGAAATTTCCCGCGAGCTTCGGGAGGAAGGATGGCTGCGGGAGATGGTGCGCCTCGGACAGGGCTTGCGGCAGGACGCCGGACTTGAGCCGAAGGACGTGATTGTTCTCACAGTCGAACTGCCCGAAGAACTGCGGTTAGTTCTTCAAAAAAACGAAAAACCGTTCAAGAGGGAAATCAATGCAAAAAGCATTGAATACCGCCGTTCGGACAAATTTGAAACCGAATTGGAGACGAAACTCGGCGAATGGCCGGTTTGGATAGGATTGAGGAAAATAACTAAATAAGCAGCCCGACTTTCTTCTTGACTTCCAAGAGTTTCTTGGAGGCGACGGCGTTTGCTTTTTTATTGCCTATCTCCAGCGCCTTTTTGACTTCCGCGGTTTTCGTCTTTTTCTTCCTTTCCTGGAATGGCCGGAGGGCTCTTACCACCACTTCAGCCAAATCCTTTTTGAACTCGGCGTAGCTCGCCCCTTTAAATTTCTGTCCAACTTTCTGGGTGGTATACTTAAGTAGACCACCGTGCAAATCCATCAGGTTTGAGATAGCCGGCTTGTTTTTTAGGTCGTATTTTATTTCCCGGCCGGAGTCGGTTACGGCTCTCATGATTTTCCGGCGAATTTCGGCGGGGAGGTCATCGAGGAATAAGCAGCCGGCGGGGCGGGACTTGGACATTTTCTTCGTGGGGTCGTCCAAACTCATCAGTCGCGGGACTTTGGTGAGAATCGGCCTCGGTTCAATGAAAGTTTTACCGAATTTGTTGTTGAATTTTCTCGCCAGGGTCCTTGTAAGTTCCAGGTGTTGGGACTGATCGTCGCCGACCGGCACCACACTCGCGTCATAGAGGACGATATCGGCGGCCATTAGCGCCGGATAAGTCAAAAGACCGAGATTTACATTTCTGGGGTCGTGTTCGGATTTCTCTTTATATTGGGTCATTCGCCGCATTTCTCCCGGCGAAGCTATGGTTTCAAAAATCCAACCCAACTCGGTATGAGCCGGGACTTGGGATTGAACGAAAATCACCGATTTTTGCGGCGATAATCCGGCGGCGAGGTAGTCCGTTGCCAAATCTAAAATTTGCTTTGATTTCTCGCGGGAGTCGAAATTTTCCGTAAGGGAATGGAGGTCGGCGATGAAAAAGTAGCACTGGTATTTGCCGGAGTTCTGCAGCTCCACGAAATTTTTGAGCGCGCCAAGGTAATTCCCGAGATGGAGCTTGCCGGTGGGTTGAATTCCCGATACCAGAACTGGTTTTGCCATTACACTTCAATTATAACAGGCAGTATCATCGGTCGGCGCTTGGTTTTGTTGTACAAGAACTGGCCGATTTGGTCGCGGATTAGGGACTTGATGTAGTCGGCGTCAACCGTTTGGTGGCGGGGAATACGTCCCAGAATACCCCGGATTCGCCGCCGGATTTCGTCCAAAAGCTCTTTATGGTCCTTCAAGTAAATGAAACCGCGGGAGATGATATCCGGGTTCTTGAGGACCCGGCCGCTCTGGCGGCTTAAAGTCGCGATGATAACCACCATTCCTTCCTGGGCGAGGGTAAGCCGGTCGCGGAGGACCACTTCACCGACGTCGCCCACTCCCAACCCGTCAACCATGACGTAGAAAGCCGGAACGGTTTCGCCGGTTACGCGGGCGGAGTTTTTGGTGAATTCCACGACGAGGCCGTTGTCGGCAATGATGGTTTCTTCCGGCTTCAGGCCGATTTCGTTCCGGGCAAGCTTGGCGTTTTGGGAACGCATGAAGTAATAGCCGTGGATGGGCAGAAAGAACCTGGGTTTTACGAGCCGCATCACCGTTTTTAACTCTTCCTGGGGGGCGTGGCCGGAGGAGTGGATGTCGAGCATCTTGAAGTGGAAAATGGTCGCCCCCTGGCGGGTTAAGTTGTCTTTGAGGTTTTGGACGCTCCGCTCGTTGCCGGGGACGATCGAGGACGAGAGAACAATCGTGTCGTTTTTCTTTATTTTTATGTGTTTATGCTCACCGTTTGCGATGCGCATCAGGGCCGCGTTCGGCTCGCCCTGGGCGCCGGTTGCAAGCACCATCACTTGTTCGTTCGGGTGCTTGTTGACTTCCTCTATCGGGATGAGCGTGCCTTTTTGGATTTTCAAGTAATTCAGGTTTTGGGCTATCTGGATGTTGGTTTTCATCGAATAGCCGCTTATCGCCACCTTTCTTTTCAGTTTTTCGGCGATTTTGATGATTTCGCCGAGGCGGTCCAGGAGCGAAGAAAAAGTGCCGACGATTATCCGCCCTTCGGCCGACTTGAATATTTTCTCTAATTCTTTCTCAACCACCCGTTCGGAGAGGGAAAAACCCGGCGTCTCCGCCCCGGTCGAGTCGAGCATCAAGGTGTGGATTTTTTGTTCGCCGACCCATTTCCAGGTCTCCAAGCCCCGGGGTTTGCCATCGTTGTCGTAATCGAACTTGAATTCGCCAGGATGGACAATGTTGCCTATCGGCGTGTGGAAAATCATGCCGACTCCTTCGGGAATGTTGTGAATGACGTCGAAGAAAGTAACCGAGAAATACTGACCAAACCGGTGGGTTTCCTTTCCTTTGATGATGACAAAGGAAGGTTTCGGCGAGTTCGGAAAATCCTCCTGCCGCCGCAAAATTATTTCCTTGCTTATTTCGGTCGTGTAAATCGGCGGGTTGCCGAGCTTGTGGAGAATATAGGGAATGGCGCCGATGTGGTCGTAGTGGCCGTGGGTAATGATAAGCGCCTTGATATTCTTTTTTCGAGCCTCGAGATAGGAGACGTTGGGGATGATGTAGTCGATACCGGGCGTTTCTTCTTCGGGGAATTGCAGGCCGGCGTCAACGATGACGATTTCGTCCTTATATTCCAGAAGCATCATGTTGCGGCCGATTTCTTCCAAGCCGCCCAAAGCTACCCAGCGAACCGTTTCGTCTCTGCCGCCCTTCGCCGATTTTTTGACCGGCGCAGTCGTTCTCATCGCCCTTTTTTTCATTGTTTTTGTCGTTTGTGTAATCATAAAAGTAAATTTTTAATTTTGATGTGCCCCCGAGAGGATTTGAACCTCTAACCCTTGCGGGATACGCTCCTGAAGCGTACGCGTATGCCAGTTCCGCCACGGGGGCGCCATTTATTTAAGAACCCGCACTTCCGAAACGTGCCAACCGCTCACGTTCTTGAACCGGTCCGACGGCGCGGAGAGAAAATCGGAATCGTCGGCTCCGAAAAAGCCCTCTTCGGGGGATAAACCGAAACCCTTCAAGTCGGAGTCGTGAACATAAGTATAAGGAATCGAGTAGAGGAATATCGCCGGCCGGTCGCTCGTGATAATTTCTTCGGCGCTCTCGGCAAGCTCCTTTCTTTCGCCCTCGTCGTTCGTTTGGCGAACCTTCTCTATAAGAGTATCAACTTTCGAATTTTTATAAAGAGAGAGGTTCAGGCCCGGCGAAAACCGCTTTGAAGAATGCCAGAAAGGGAAAAGGTCAAGAGGGTGTTCCAGGACGTTCCCGAAAAGAATCATCTCGTAATTCGAGGTTTTGACCACGCCTTCGATGAATTCGGCGGGCGGGGGAGTAATAATGTTAACCTTACCGATACCGACCGAAATCCAATCCTCTTTTATCATCTCGGCGGTTTTCTTGAGGAAATCTATATCCGGAGTGATGAGGGTAAGTTCAACGTTTTCGTCTTTTAAGGAGGCGATGTATTCCCTCGCTCCTTCAGGATCGTAAATTGCTTCAGGCGCGTTGCCGAACCGGCCCAACGGCCCGTTTACGGTCTCGGCGCCGTTTCCGAGAGCTTCCTCAACGATGGAATGTTTGTCTATACCGATGTCGAGAGCTTCCCGGAAATCGTCGTCTTTCAGAATCGGCTTCAGGTTCTCGTTGA
Organism: uncultured Candidatus Saccharibacteria bacterium; assembly: GCA_964621575.1. GTDB lineage: Bacteria > Patescibacteriota > Minisyncoccia > UBA6257 > GWB1-50-10 > CAZGHF01. The sequence continues at coordinate 14,666 of CAZUMB010000004.1, read as the reverse complement.
AGAATATCGCGTAATAACTCGGCATCGGGATAAGGCTTATGGAAGCGCTGGAAGGCAAGGCGGCGGGATCAATGGGCGTGAGGCTCCCCACGCCGTCAATTCTCCTCAACTTGAAGTCTTTAAGGAGAGTTTCCTGATTTTCGTAGAAGATGAAGTAAAAATCCTTAATGAAAGGTTTCTCGCCGTGATAATTTTCGTTCGTTTCCAGGCGGTACTCGCCGATGAAGCCGTCCTTTCCTTTCGTGAAGGAGTTGAATTTGTAAGGCCCGGAACCAATCGGTTCGAGATTATAGGCCGAGAGTCGGAGATTCGCCGCCGGAATGCTTCCGAAAATATGGACCGGGATGATGAAAAGGTTTTTCAGGTTTTCGGCAAAGTAAGCGTAGGGCGCCGGGAGAGCCAAACTCACTCTCACCTCGCTTAACCTCTCGGCTGCCACTCCCTCCCAGCTTGCGGCATAAGGCGAGCGGCTTCCCGGGTCCTGAATCGTTTCAATCGTGAAAATAACGTCGTCGGCGGTCAAGGACTGGCCGTTTGACCAAAGAAGTTCCTCCTTAAGCTTCAAAACGTAGGTCCGGCCCTCGTCTTCAACGTCGAAGTTTTCGGTAATGTCGTAGAGGGAGCTGTAGATTAAGCGGCTTATGTCCTGGTCGGCTTGGTTTTCGGAAATAACCGGGTTTACGGCAATGGGCTGGCCGACTACTCCTTCGCGCCAGGAACCGCCCTGGACGGGAACCCAAACGCTCGATTCCTGAAACGCCAAAGCGAACCTCGTAACCGACGTGAGAATGAGAAGCACGCCCGCGATTATGAATACCAAACGCTCGATTCGGGTCAGAGCGCCGAAAAATAATTTAATTACCGTCATTTAAGGTTTCAAACAATGAAAAGATTGACGATGGCGAGGACGGCGAAGATTACGGCCGAAGCTATCGTTCCCCAAAAAATTCCTTTCTCCAATCCCCGCCGGGTTTGGTAGGCCGTGCCGCCTCCGCCGCCGAAAAGAGTACCCATCCCGCCGCCGCGTTCCTGGAGGAGGATGAGGGTAATCAAGATTATCGATACGGCGATTTGAGCGGCAATAAGCATGTTGAGGTTGGTTAGTCTTTCTGCGATCTTGCGGAAAAGCCGATGAGGCCGTTTACGATGCTAAAAAGCAGGGTGGCAAGAAGGAGTGGGGAATATCCATCTATTGTAAGAGGATTACTCAAAATGTCAAGAAGGTAAAGAGTGATGGCGTTTAAGACGATTAAGAAAAGGCCTAAGGTAAGAACTATGAAAGGCCCGAGGATGAGTTTTAAAATCGGGCGGAGGATGAGGTTAATGAAAGTAAGAATGGCGGCGGCAATAAGAAGGGCGATAAAGTCGCCGGTAAAAGAAAAACCGGTGATGAAATAGACCGCCGCGAGAATAGCGATGGCGTTTGAGAAGACGTGGAGAATGATATTGCCGAGAAACCCCATCATTTTAATTGTATCAAAAAGCCAAAACACCCCGGGCATGAAAGCCACAGGGTGCGTGGTGCTGGAGGTGGAGCGTTACTGACGACCCCTGCTTTCCGGGCGCGGGGTCAATGACGAACAAGGAAGAACCTCCCACAGGTCTCCTTGTCCGAGAGCGCCTATCAGTAACGCCCCACCAGTGTATGTGGTCGGGGTGCGAACAGCTTGCAAGTTGCAACCAGGGCTTGGGGAGCGGGGCACCAACGTGCACCACACTCCCGATGTTCGCGAACTGAGTTGGAGGGCTTTAAACCACAGTCCTCCCAACCGGATCTCATATGCCCTGCGAGCAAGCCGCCCGCACCCCGATAGATGTCAATGAGCCATCACTAAAGGTAATGGCTATTATACACCTCGTGTTTAGAGTGTCAACTCCGGGCTAGGTGAGTTGAGAGAGCAAGCTTTGGCCGGTCATTTCTTCGGGTTTGGGAATTTTCATGAGTTCCAGGAGGGTCGGAGCGACGTCCGAGAGGATGCCGATGACCGGCAGTTTTTTTGGGGTGGTATCGGGGATGGAAAACGGCTTTTCGAATTCCCGGGCGACGAGGTAAATCGGCACGGGGTTCGGGTCGTGAGAAGTTTCCGGCTCGCCGGTTTGGAGATTTATGACCGACTCGGCGTTGCCGTGGTCGGAAGTGACGACAAGGAGATGATTTCCCTCAAGAACTTCCTTGACTAATCGTCCAATCTCGCGGTCCACGATTTTTACGGCTTCAACCGTCGCCCCGTAGTTGCCGGTGTGGGCGATGATATCGGGATTGGCGTAGTTTATAAGGATGAAGTCGAAGCCGCCTTCCCGGAGAGCAAGAATCGCCCGGTCGGTTATGGTTTTCGCCATCATTTCCGGATTTTCTTCCGGCCGGATGTTTAATTTTGAGGGAATGAGAATGCGAAACTCGTTGGGAAAAGGTTTTTCCTGGAGACCGTTGAAGAAATAGGTGACGTGGGCGTACTTTTCGGTCTCGGCAATCCGGAGCTGGGTGAGGCCCTTCTCGGCAATCACTTTTCCGAAAGGATTTTTAACCTTGTTTTTGGGGAAGGCGAAAGCGGTTTTCTGGCCATCCGTGTATTCCGTCATCGTCGCCACGAAAACGTTTTTAAGGGGCTTGGTCGGGAACTTGTCAAACTCCGGATTCAGGAACGGTTCGGAGATTTGCCGCATCCTTTCTTCCCGGAAATTGAAGAAGATAACGGCGTCGTTGTCTTTTACCGGGTGCGGCTCGATGACGGTCGGTTCAAGATACTCGTCGTTCAAGCCCTTTTTATAGGTTTTGTTTACCGTTTCCGTCAGATTTCCCGCGGCCTGGTTTTCGTCAACGAGAATTTGGTAAGCCCTTTGCGTTCTTTCCCAATGATTGTCCCGGTCCATCGCGAAATAGCGGCCCGTTACGCTCGCAACCCGCCCGACGCTGTTCTTTTTTAAAATTTCTTCCAGGTTTTTAAGGAGCGCAGTAACCGAACGAGGCTCGCTGTCGCGGCCGTCGGAGAAAAGGTGAAGGCAGACGTTTTGGGCTTTCTCCTTCGCAGCCATTTTGACCAAAGCGGCCAAATGTTCGGAAGAGGAATGAATATTGCCTTGAGTGAGAAGGCCGATGAGATGAACCGATGAGTTGTTCTCTTTTGCGTGCAGGAAGGCGCGCTTTAGGTTGGGTATCTGAAAGAAAGAACCGTCTTCTATGGTCATGGAGATTCTGGGAAAATACTGGTAAATAACTTTCCCGGCTCCCAAAGTAAGATGTCCCACTTCGCTGCTTCCTTCTTCTTCCCAGGGGAGGCCGATGGCGATACCCGAGGCCTGAAGGGCGCCTTTAGGGAATTTCGTTTCAATTTCTTTTATGGTTTCAAGATTCGCCCCGTGGATGGGGTTTGACTCGTTGGATTCGCCCTGCCCCCAGCCGTCTAAAATGGCGAGAATGTAGGTTCGCCGCATTTCCTAATTGTAGGACAATATTGACATTCTGGAAAATCGGGCTCATAATATCGGTAAAGCAATTCGTTAAAAAAGTCGATGAACGTTAAACTTGCATACTTCTATGATTTTAGGAACCAGTTTGCCGGTGGCGCTGGGTTTAGTTGCGGTTGGGATTGCGATTGGTTATCTCATCCGGCGCCAGCTGGCTTTAGGCAAGCTCTCTTCGCTCGAGCGCAAAATCGAGGAGAAAATCTCTTCAGCCGAGCAAGAAGCTAAGGAAGTCGTTTTGGCGGCCAAGGACAAGGCCGCATCAATCTTATCGGAAGCTCAAAAGGAAGAACGGGAACGGAAACAAGAAATCCGGCGGCTTGAGGAGCGTCTTTTGCACAAAGAGGACTCGCTTGAGAAGCAGCGGGTTGATTTTGAGTCCCGCGAAGGGGCACTGAAAAAAGAGCAATCCGAGCTCAAAAACAAGGAAGAGAGCGTGAGAGGCCTTGAGGAAAAAATAAAAGGCGAACTCGAAAAGGCTTCCGGTCTTTCCCGCGACGAAGCCAAAAAGCGGCTTTTTGAGGAAATCGAGAAATCCCACGGCGAAGAAATGGCCGAAGTTCTCGGCCGGCTCGAACGGGAGAAAAAGGAAGCGATGGAAGCGAAAGCGCTCGACGTCATTACCTCGAGTATCCAGCGTTACGCTCGCAATCATGTCGCCGACATCACGACAAGCGTCGTCACCCTTCCGAACGAAGACATCAAAGGGAAAATAATCGGCCGGGAGGGAAGAAACATCCGGGCTTTTGAGCGGCTGACCGGCGTTGAGGTTATCATCGACGAGACGCCGGAAAGTTTACTCCTTTCATCTTTCGACCCGATTCGCCGGGAAGTGGCCCGCATCGCCCTTGAGAAGCTCATCGCCGACGGACGGATTCAGCCGGCCAAAATCGAGGAGAAAGTGGAGGAAGCGAAAGAAGAACTTGAGGAACGGATAGAACGCATCGGCGAGGAGGCCGCCTACGAAGTTGGTATCCTGGATTTACCCAAGGAAATCCTGAAACTTTTGGGCCGCTTGAATTACCGCACGAGCTACGGCCAGAATGTTCTCACTCATTCCATCGAGATGACCCACATTGCCGGGATGATGGCTTCCGAGCTGGGCCTAAATATCGAGGTAACCAAGAAAGGCGCTCTTCTCCACGACATCGGCAAAGCGATTGACCACGACGTTGAGGGGACTCACGTTGAACTTGGCCGGAAAATCCTCCAGAAATACGGGGTGGCGCCGGAAGTGATAAAAGCGATGGAAGCCCACCATGAGGAGTATCCTTTTTCTACTTCGGAGTCCTACGTGGTCGCCGCCGCCGACGCGATTTCGGCCGCCCGGCCGGGCGCCAGGCGCGACACCCTTGAAAAATACCTGAAGCGGCTGGAAGACATCGAAAAAGTCGTTAAAACCTTCTCCGGCGTCCGGGAGGCCTACGCCGTTTCGGCCGGTCGGGAGGTTCGGGTGTTCGTCACACCCGAGAAAATCGACGATTTCGGCGCTCTTCAGCTTGCCAAACAGATTGCCGGAAAGATTAAGTCCGACGTAAACTATCCGGGCGAGATAAAAGTGACCGTTATCCGAGAGGTTAAGGCTGTGGAATACGCAAGATAGCAAAGAAGGGGCTATTTTGCTATAATTTTGTTATAGTATCAGTGTTGATATAGAGCCCAAAAGGTCGAAGAGTAATCCATTATTAGCGAAACACCATTCATGAAAAAGGACGGTCTCGTAGAAGCGGTAATGAAAGCCGCTGAAATTGAAACCAAGAAGCAGGCGACGGAGGCGGTTGAGGCGATGTTTGACACCATCGTAAAAACGCTCGGTCGGGGTGAAGAGGTGGCAATTACCGGTTTTGGTACCTTTCGGGTCGTAAAGCGTGCGGCAAGAATGGGTGTAAACCCCAAGACAGGAGAAAGAATCCAGATTGCAGCTTCGACCAAGCCGAAGTTCCGCGCCGGCAAGTTCTTGAAAGAAGCGGTTAAATAGAATTTTTATTTCCGGACCTGCCGGCAGGCAGGGATAAAAAGCCAAAAGCCCCCTTATCGGGGGTTTTTGGCTTTTCGCAAAAACGCGAAATTATCAGAGCAATTTCCTCACCAAATTGCTCATTTCAATAAAGATTCGATAGGCGTCCTTGACGCGAGTCAAGGAATCTCCTACCAAACCCTTTATTGACGGTGGTTGAACGGAGAGAGTGCTTGATGCGCTCTCGTTGGTGCTGGTTGCCGATTGGTTGGTCGAAGAAGAAGTTGTCGCCGCGCCTGATTTTATCGAAATGGTTAGGACCTCGGCCATCTCCGGCGTGGAGGTGGTATTCGAAGCGTCATCGGTCGTGAGGTAGCTGTAGCTTTCCCAGAAAAGACCGTTCGCTTCGCGGTTTAAATTTTCCCCTTCGCCAATCAAAGTGCCAGCGTCGGTGAGCATATTTCTTAATTCCTCCACGCCTTTAATTTTGGCTTTTTCCAGTTTCTTGATATCCTCGTCGATTTTCTGCCAACGGCTTTCGGCCGTTTCAATAGCGGCCTCTTCCTGGCGAATGAGGAGAAGTTCGTTTATTTTTTCGGCGACCGGCAGGTAGGTTTTATCCCGCCAATCCTTAAAGTCGGCGGCGATTGTTTTGATTTCATTAAGGGTCATTTCGGCGGTGTTCTCGGTGAGTTTTTTTTCATCCTCGTAGTAGGCGAGGGCGTTATTCAGTTCTTCAATCATGGCTTCGCGCCAGGCCTTTTCTTTCTCGCTCAAATCCTCGAGGGCAAGCAGTTTTAACTTCAGACCTTTCGTTTCGGAGACGGAAAACTCCAGGACCTTTTTGAAGGTTTCTATTCGGAGAGCAAGCTCGCTCCCGCTCTTTTCGTCCTTGGCGGTGACGAGGCTCTCAACCTGGCCTTTGACGCCTTCGAGTTTGGTCTCGAGCTTGGTTTCCGCCTCCGCCGCGCCCAAAGGAAAAGCAACCGCGACAATCATTAATATGAGTAAAATCCTTTTCATCTTAATTGATCACTGTTTCCAGTAAGGCGTCAATTTCGGGATTGGTTGAGTTATTGAGATTGATATCGTCCGCCTCGCCCCGAAGAAGAGAATTGTTTAAGTGCTTCACGCTGGTATTCTCAATTTCATTCAAAGCCGAAGCGATGGTTTGGTTGGCTTCTTCCCGGTAAGCGGTTTCCTCGATCTGGGTGTTGATAGGAAGGTTTTCAAATTCTTTCTGAAGAGAGTTCGGGTTGAAAGACGAGGAAAGAACGGGGGTGGGGGAAAATTCAAAAGCAAGAGCGGTTACGACGATAACAAGGACGGCAAAAGCGCCGATTACCTTCAAAAGCGGCACGCCGAAGAATACCCGTTTCTCGGATTTGGAGCTCAAAACGAGGGTCCGCGACATTCGCTTGAATGCCGGGTCGGGCTCGATGAGCCGGAATTTTGCCAAATTTTCTCTTATTTCTTCGTGTGTAATCATATTGCGTTTTCTTCTTCCCCGCTTGCATCGCTATGCGAAGCATTGCGGGCAGGAATCAGTTTTTTGAGCTGGCGCAGGGCGCGGTGCTGGATTACTCTTATTGCCCCTTCGCTTTTGCCCAAGGTTGCGGCTATCTCCTTGTTGGAGAGCTCGTCCACGAACTTCATTACTATAACGTCCTGCTGGTCGGATTCCAGTTTGGCGATGGCTTCTCTTACGAGTCCCAAACTGACTTTCTGGTCGGCTTCTTCGTGGAAGTTCGGCAGGTCCGAGAGCAGGTCGTCTTTGACGAGCTCGATGCTCACGGTGGGTTTCTTCGTCCGCCAGTGATCGATGACGGCGTTCGAAGCGATTTTGTAAAGCCAGCTTGAAAAAGGAAATCCCCGGAATTCGTATTTTTCTATTTTCTGCCAAGCCGAGAGGAATACCTGGTGGGAGATGTCTTCGGCGTCGGTCTTGTTCCCGGTTTTCAAGAAAACAAACCGATATATCGGGTCGAAGTACTTGTCGTAGAGGAGACCGAAGGCCTCGCCTTTTCCCTTCTTGGCTTTTTGGACTAAATCCCGCTCTTCCTTATTCATATGCTAAAACGATGAGAATCCATTTGTGTTTCTTGGTGCTTGTAACAAGGCGTTTTTTAAGTGTAACGTTACAAGCGAAATCTATCAAATTGGGCGGTTATAAGCAAATTTAGCCTTCTTTCGGAAGCTGTTTTTAGTTGGGTGTGCGGGATGGGAGAATCGAACTCCCGTCCACAGTTTGGAAAACTGTTATTCTGCCACTAAACTAATCCCGCGTCGGGGTGCCCAGAATCGAACTGGAGCTGCATGCTCCCAAAGCATGTGTACTGCCACTATACGACACCCCGTCTCCTCTTCAAATTACCCGATTTTGGAGTTAAAATCAAAACGTTTCCCCTCGTAGTTCAATGGACAGAACGGGAGGTTTCTAACCTTCTAATGCGGGTTCGATTCCTGCCGAGGGGGCAAGAGTTTAATGTTTCTTCAGGAAGAGGCGGCCGATGGCGGAGACGGCGAAAATCGCCGTGCCGGCGAGGATTACCGTTGCGCCGGAGGGAGTGTTCCAAACAACCGAAGCGACGAGTCCCAGCGCCACGGTGACGGTTGCTATTATCACGCTGACTATTTCCAGCGGTTTCAGGGAACGGACCCAGAAACGTCCGGTCGCGCCCGGCAGGATGAGAAGGGCGCTCGTAAGGATTATGCCCACGAGCCGAATGCTCGCGATGATTGATACGGAGGTGAGTATGTAGAGGAGAAGGATGTATCTTTCCGGAGAAATTCCGGAAAGGTAAGCGCCTTCCTCGTCGAATGTAACGAAGGCGAGCTTTTTTCTTGCGAGCGCCAATATCGCGACGATAGCGGCTCCTATCGTCAGTATGGTCCAGAGGTCGGTTTCGGTTACCGCAAGAATATTCCCAAAGAGAAAGCTTATGAGTTCGGGCTGGAACCCGCGGGTGAACGAGAGCAGGAAGACGCCGAGGGCCATGCCGAAAGCAAAAAGAATGCCGATTGCGACGTCGTTCGACAGTTTGAGTTTCTGTTCGATGAAGAATATCAGAACAGCGAAAGCAACGGCCGTCGCAAGAGCAACCGGAATGGGCGTCCACCCTATAAGAATGGCGAGGGCAATACCGGCAAGAGAAGCGTGAGCGACGCCGTCTCCGAAGAAACTCATTCTTCGGGCCATGACAAAAATCCCAATCCAGCCGAGCATCACGGCGGAAACCGCTCCCGCTATAAGCGCCCTTTGCATGAAAGGTAGGGCAAATATTTCTTGTAATTCCTGCATGGATTATTTACGGTGTTCTTCCGTGTGGTGATAATAACCGGCGTGTTCGCCGTAGAGTTCTCGGAGAACCTCTTCGTTTATCGCCCCCTCCGGCGCGCCGTGACAGAGTGCCCGTTTGTTGAGACAGAGCACCGAGGTGGCGTGCCGAAACACCACTTCGAGTTCATGAGAGACGATGATTATCGTCGCTCCGTCCCTGTTCATCTGGTGGATGAGTTCATAGAGCGTTTTTTGACCCTGGATATCCACGCCGGCTTCCGGTTCATCCAAAATGATAATTTTCTTTTCCGTGCCGAGAGCGCGAGCGATCATGAATCGCTGGAGCTCTCCGCCGGAGAGTTCCTTCAGTTGGCTGTCTTTCACGTGCTCCAGACCCGCCTCTTTGAAATAGGTCCCGCTCTTTTTATCCGGGGCGGAAATCTTCCAAAATTCCTCTACGGTCATCGGGATTTGGCGGTTGAACGAAAAATTTTGGGGCACATAACCCATTAAAGCTCGCTTCTCTTTCGGGGCCTTGCCCTCTATTTCAACTTTGCCTTCGGTGGGCTCTATGAGACCGAGAATGATTTTGACGAGCATTGATTTTCCCGCGCCGTTGGGGCCGATAATGGAAAGTATTTCTCCTTTCTTTACTTGGAAGGATATATTTTCCAGTATTGTCTTGCTCCCAAATCTTTTCTCTACTCCTTCTACTTTGATGTAGGGGGCGTTCATCATATTGATGTCTTAATTCTTTGGAGATTATACTCGATGAGCTCGACGTATGACTCCCTCCCTTCAACGCCTCCTAAAGGATCGAGAATATCGAGACGTACCCCCGTGTCTTTGGCGAACTGGGAAATGACGTCTCCCGAGAGCTGGGGTTCCACGAAAAGCGTTGCGATTCCGTTATCCGCGACTAATTTTCTCAGATAAGCGAGTTCCTTGGCCGTCGGTTCTCTTCCGGGGGAGGCCTCAACCGTTTCCACGATGTTTATTCCGAAGAAGTCGGCAAAATAAGCAAAAGCGTCGTGAAAAGTCACTATCTTTATTCCCTCCACGTTTAATTTTTCTTTCCATTCCTCTTCTTTTTCCGTAAGGAGGAGCCGGTAGTTTTCGGCTCGCGCTTCGTATTTCTCGGCGTTCTCCGGATCGATTTTACCGAGTTCCTCGGCAATCGTTTCTGTGATCCGGTTCGCGTTTCTCGGGCTTAGCCAATAATGGGGGTCGGTCGGTCCGTGTTCTTCTTCGCCCGCCCGTATCGTAATCCCTTTATCGACGACTGCCAGTTTTTTTCGGTTCCTGAAAAGAAAATCGTCGAGCCCGTGGCCGATCGTAAATATAATATCCGCTTCCTCCATTATTCTTGCGATTTCCGGAGTGATGTCGAGCGTGTGCGGGCTTGCTCCCGGGGGAACGAGAATTTTCACTTCCGCGTCTTCTCCCGCCACTTCTCTTGCGAGATCATAGAGTGGGAAGATGCTCGCGACGATGTTTACTTCGCTATCTTCGGTGCTTTCGCTGCCCTCTCGCGCCAAAAGAACGAACCCGGCAGCGATTAAGACGGTTATAATGGCTCCTATAATATATTTTTTCATTCCGTTAATAAAATTGATAAAATAATGATGTCAGACATCATTATGTTTTTATTTCGCGCACTTTTTGCAGAGTCCGGTGACGACAAAAGTGTGGTGCTTAATTTTCAGCATTTTTGACTTCTTTTTCGGCGGGCCTGCCTGCGCAGGTAGGGGACAGGCAATGCAGGCGGTTTTTCCGCACCGGACGCATATTTCGTGGTGATGATGGCGTTCACCGTGGGCTTCGTAATATTCCTTTCCCCGGAGGGTAAGGACGGGATGGATCAAGTCGAGCTTTTCGAAAAGCCGCATGATTCGGTAGACGGATGCCCTGTCCACTCCTTTGATGCTTTTCCCGATTTGCTCGGCCGAGAATACGCCCTTATGATTCGCGATGTATCCGGCCACCGCTTCCCGCTGCGGCGTGAACCGAAGCCACTTTTTGTCGAGCTTGTCTCTTACCTGTTTTGCGTACCCCCCTTCCGTCGTGTTCTTCGTGTTTTTCTTATTTTTCATATTTTTGATATCCAATTGCGACTGAGTCGCAATTGTACCCATTCTACCCGCGTTTGTTTATTTGTCAATTGTCAATTCTTGACGGCGGGCTGTTTTAATCTAAAAAAAACGGCTCAACGAGGAAAATTTATTGGATTTTTGGTCTCAAGCAACGGGAATTCGTAAAGAGAGATTCGGGAAATTTTATTATGGAATTAGCAAGTCTAGTTTAAACAAGCGCCCGTTTAACGCCTTGCCATTTGGGACTATTCTCATTAAAGTAAATAGTACTCAACTATTCCACGAAATTATGGGGTGGATTGAAGGAATGAAATTAGGAGTACATTCAAAATTAAAAACGCCGCGGTAGCTCAGTGGCAGAGCGCAGCCCTAAAATCTTTGGGGCTTTCCGTTGAAAGACGGATTGAAAAACCGGGTGAATTCGGGGAAACTCCGCAAAAAACGGACAATCCCGAGCCAAGCCGAAATGGGCATTGTAGGTGTTTCGGAAGGTGTAGAGACTAGCGAGTGAGTCCCAACAATAATCTCGCGCAAGCGCCCGGCTCCCTGTAAGGGAGATGAGATAGTCCAAGTTAGCCTTGGAAGAGGCTGGCGTCGGGTGTTCGATTCACCCCCGCGGCACAATGGATTTGGTTTCCAAAAAATGCGTGGCTTGTGAAGACGGAGTTCCACCGCTTTCGAGGGAGCAAGCCGAAAAGTATCTGAATGACTCACCCGGCTGGGCCATTGCCGGAGACGCTTCCAAAATTGAGCGCGAGTTTAAATTTAACGATTTTAAAGAAGCGAAGGCTTTCGTAAATAAAGTAGCCGATTTAGCCGAGAGTGAGAGGCATCACTCCGACATTAATGTTTCCTGGAACCGCGTGAAACTGGAACTTACGACCGCGCCATCGGAGGTTTCTCCGAAAACGATTTCATTCTCGCGGCAAAGATGAACCGTTTTTTCGAGCCAAGCATTTCCTGAAAACGGCGTGACTGGCGAAAGCGATGATGAGAAATACCGCTATTCCTATCTCGATTTGCTGAAGGTTTAAAAGGAGAAGACCGGAAAGAATGAGGTACGAGCCGAGAGCCAGGGCGAGAATCCAGAGCGCGTCGGCAAAAAGGCGGTTTTTGAAGAAGTCCTTAAACTTCATATCCATCAATCCGGCAAGAATGACGGCGGCGATGTTTATCCATGCCAAGAATCTAGCGATGATAAGGAAATGGCCGAGGCTGTCTCGGAGGTAGCGCCCCACTTTCTTTTTTGTCATTATTTTTTTCTCCCATTTGTCGCCCAAGGGCTTGTTTTTAAGGAATTTGCCGATTGAGAAAAGAAAGGCGTCGTAAAAAACAATGCCGCCCAGGGCGGCGGCGAGGAACCCTCCCCAAGCGAGGTAATTTTTGAGAATGAGGGTGACTGATACGAAAGTACCGAGTTCCCCCTGAAGAATGATACTAGCGGCCACAAAAAGGTACCGCAGAGTGCCGTGAGCGATTACCCAATTGCCGATTACGTCTATAAATCCGGTCATTCATAAATTATAATAAAACATAATGGCGATTGACGAAAAGGACGTAAAATTCAAAGCGGCACGTTCTTCCGGTCCGGGCGGTCAGAGAGCCAACCGCCGTTCGACAAAAGTCCAGCTTTGGGTTAAGATAGGCGATCTGTCCTTAAACCCGCTCGAGAAGAAAAGATTGAGGCGGAAGCTCGAAAAACGCATCAATCATCTTGACGAGATTTGGGTGGAGAACGAGGAGGAACGTTCGCAGAAAATGAACCGGGAGAAGGCGTTCAGGAAACTGAATGATTTGATAAACGACGCTCTTAAAGTTCCGAAAGAGCGTATCCCGACTTCACCGCGCCGGAGCGCGGAAGAAAAGCGTCTGAAGGAAAAGAAGCTGAGAAGTGAAAAGAAAAAACTTCGCCGTTCATACTAACTAAATACGCTGGTGACTTTTATCTTATATCCCATATAGTATTTGTCACCCAGGTCTGATATAATGTGAAGATGGATTGGAGTTACGTGGCCGGTTTTATTGACGGGGAAGGAAGTATTACGAGGAATGGTGACACTGATTACCGAATCACTATACCTCAAACCAATCAAGAAGTTTTAGAAACCATCAAAACATTTAGCGGAGTTGGTAATATTTGCAAGGTTAGGAAAAGAAAATCGCACTGGAAAGAAAGCTGGATTTATGCCGTTGCGAAACAAGAAGACGTTCTTGTTTTCCTGCGTAACGTTTACCCCCGCTTAATTGTAAAAAGGGGTATAGTAAGAAGACTCATTCCCGTTGTGGCGGATATTGTTTCTGCCCAGCGTAAAAAAAGACTGAATTTGCAGAAAAATATAGAAAGGAGTAAATTCTTAAGAGGTAAAGGATTGTCTTACCGGGCTATTGGTAAGAAATTAAAGATAGACCACGGTTATGTAAGGCGGTTAATTCTTTTCGGAGGTAAAAACGTTTAATTTAAAGGAAGTCCTTTAAATAAGAATGGTGTCCGTAGCTCAACTGGTAGAGCATCGCTCTGTGGCAGCGAGGGTTGCCGGTTCAATCCCGGTCGGGCACCCCCAAGTTTTTAAAGTCAAATTATCTCATCTATACAAAAACCGATTATGAAAACCAAGTTTTTCACCGGAGAAGGCGATAAAGGTGAGAGCAGGGTTAATAACCGAAGCGTTTCAAAATCGAGCGCCCTCGTTGATTTTTTGGGCGGCTTGGATGAGCTGAATTCCTGGCTCGGTCTTTGCCGTGCCGCCTCGGAGAAATCTTTAGAGGTTAAACCTCTAAAAGTGGATGTGGTGGAGGTTTTTAAGAAGATTCAAAACTCTCTTTTCATAATTCAGGCCGAAGCGGCGGCCCAAGGCTTTGGTTATTCGAAAAGCCCGAAAATAGATGAGGAGAAAACGCGGGAACTCGAAGAGGTAATTACGAAAATCGACGGGTTTTTGCCGAAAATAGAAAAATTCGTCATTGTCGGCGGCACCGAGCTTTCCGCCCGGCTCGACATTGCCCGGGCCGTCGCCCGGCGGGTGGAGCGGCTCGCTAAAAAATATTCCGAGGAGAATCCGCTAAGCGAACCCTTGCTCAAATTTTTGAACCGTCTCTCAAGCGTCCTTTTCGCCCTCGCCCGATACGTCAATTACGCATCTGGCATTGCCGAGGAACACCCCACTTATTAGAATCCTTTCTATGAAAAAAATTTACCTTGATTATGCGGCGACCACGCCGGTTGACGGGGAAGTGTTCGAGGCGATAAAGCCGTTTTTTTCCGAAACGTACGGCAACGCCGGGTCGCTCCATTCTTTCGGTCGGGAAGCGGTCACCGCCGTTGACTCGGCCCGCAGCAAAGTCGCCGAGGCAATCGGAGCGGAGTTTCGGGACATAATTTTTACCGGCAGCGCGACCGAAGCGAATAACCTGGCGCTCCGCGGCACCCTAAAAACTAAAAACTATAAACTAAAACCTAAAATTATTGTATCGGCTATAGAGCACGAATCGGTCTTGGAAACCGCCCGGGATTTGGAGAAAGAAGGTGTTGAGGTTGCCGTCGTGCCGGTCGGAAGCGGCGGCGTTGTCGATTTAAAAAAACTCAAGTCGGCCCTGGACGACCGGACGGCGCTTGTTTCGGTGATGTATGCCAACAACGAAATCGGAACGATTCAGCCGATTGCCGAAATTTCCAAAATTATAAAGGAATTCAATCACGAAATTCTTTTCCATACCGACGCGGTTCAGGCGTTCCAGTACCTGGACTGCAACGTAAATGCGCTCGGGGTGGATTTTCTGACCTTGTCGGCTCACAAAATTTACGGCCCGAAGGGCGTCGGCGCGTTGTATATAAGAACGATAGGACCAATAGGACTTATAGGTCCAATAGGTCCTA
>CAZUMB010000003.1:0-22984 GCA_964621575.1 uncultured Candidatus Saccharibacteria bacterium | reverse complement strand
ACGGTATCAATCGCCTCGTTCGCGCTCCCCTTCAGATAACTCAAAACTTCCTCCTGCTTTTCTTTCACGTCGGTCTCAACGCCCTCTTTCACACTCTCCTTTATGGAGGCGATTTTGTCGTCAATGAATTTTTTGGCGCCGGAGAGAATACCGTCGCTGCCGCCGTCACCGGAGATGTCCTTCGGGTTTCCGAGAAAAATGTCGAGAAGCGGATTCCCCTCCGCGCCGGACTGCCGGGGCTTCTCGAAAATAAAATAAAGTCCTCCGCCCAGTACCCCGAGAATGAGAACGACAATGAAAAGTTTTTTTGAAAACCGCATTTACTTTAAATTATAAGCCCCTCTCAGAGTTATCCACAAGCGCGGTTCCCCGAATAAGTTATAATAACTTCAGTTCTCCTCAACTGAATAAGCTTCATCCGGTAGGGGTTTCCCATGCCCCGCCTACATCATACAGGGCAAAAGCCCTTCGCAAAGAGACCCAGCAAATCAAAGTGCTTTGATTCTAAAAAGGACCCGAGCGTTTTGACTTGCTGGGTCTTCTTATTTTCCAATCAAAATAAGACGAGGTAATCTTGGTTAGGCTTGCAATATCGGGGAAAAACCGGTAAGCTGATTGTCATAAATTACAGAATAAACAAGGAAATAACCGCCCGCGAGCTTAGAGTCATCGACGAGGAGGGAGAGGGATTGGGTATTCTCAAAACCGAGGAAGCGCTTCGTCTCGCCGGCGGAAAGGGCTTGGACCTCATCGAGGTCGCTCCCCACGCCAAACCGCCGGTCGCGAGAATAATCAGTTTCGACAAGTTTCGCTATCAAAGGGAGAAGGAAGAAAAAAAACAGAGACGAGGAGAAAAGCAAAAGGAATTAAAACAAATCCGAATCACTCCGCGGGCGGCTCTAAACGACCTCCAAATCAAAGCGAAAAAGACCGACGAGTTCCTCTCCGAAGGCCATAAAGTGGAACTGAATCTTTTCCTCCGGGGCCGGGAGAAAGCAAACAAAAGTTGGGGACTGGAAAAGCTGAACGACTTTCTGAAACTTATAAAGGTTCCGCACAAAATCACGATGGAAGCGAGGTGGGGCGGCAGAGGATTCGTAATGCAGATAGATAGGAAATAAATGTGACACATTGGTATCATATAAACGGAGTGTATGAAAAATAGTATCAAAAACAGAATCAAAGTTACGAAAACCGGAAAGATAAAGCGGCGGGCGATGGGCTTGGGGCACTCCCGCGCCAATAAAAGCAATGTTCAAATTTTAAGGAGAAGAAAAAAACGGGGGTTGAATATTCCCGGAAAAAGCATTAAATACCTCTAATATGGCCAGAGTAAAACGGGGAAAAATCGCCAACAAAAAAAGAAGGCGGGTACTGAAATACACCAAAGGTTTCCGTTGGGGCCGCAAATCCAAAGAAAGAGCGGCTAAGGAGGCTCTTCTCCACGCCTGGACCCACGCTTTCCGCGGCCGGAAAGAGAAAAAGCGGGTTTATCGCGCCCTTTGGAACGTCAAAATCAACGCCGCCGTGCGGGCCGAGGGCTTAACCTACGGTAAATTTATGAATGCCTTGAAGAAAAAAAACGTCAAAATCGACAGGAAAATCCTCGCTGATCTCGCTCAAAACGAACCCGAAACTTTCAAAAAAATAGTGGAATTCGTTAAATAAGGCCTACTCTACAAGCCCTACCGCGGGGAATTCTCCTTGCGGCGGCGGGCGCTTTTCCCGTAAACTGTCTCGTAAGCTCTCTTCAAATTGTTCTTTAAATTGCCGTAGAGAAGCATCCGGGAAGCATCTTTGTACAAAAACCAGCCGGAGCCGGAGTGCTCCTCAGAAATTTTCACTTCCAGTTTTCTGGTCTCGGCAAGGTAATAAATAACCGTTTTGAAAACCTTTTTACCTTTCTGGGTGAAAGTATATTTGTCGTAACTCTTGAACCGATTATTGAACCGCAGTTCGCGCGGCAGAATGCCGGTCTCTTCTCTCACCTCCCGCAGAGCGGCTTTGAAAGTCGTCTCCCGACCCGCAGAGTTGTCAATCTTTCCCTTCGGAAAATTCCAATATCGCCCGCCGTGATAGAGGAGTAAAAACTTCGGACCCTCGTTAGTCCGCCTGTAGATTATTATTCCGGCTGAAAGCTCCTTCATTTTTTCAAAAATTTTTTCATTCTCTCGAGCGGCCAAGCATTGATTATATCATTTCTTGTCGCCCACCCTCGCCGGGCCTGGGCGATACCGAGTTCCAAGTACCGAAAATGGTCAACCGAATGAGCATCGGAGTCGATAGAAAGTTTGATGCCGGAGGAAACCGCTTTTCTTATATATTCGTCCTTCAAATCCAGCCGGTCGGGGAAAGCGTCAATCTCCAGAACCGTACCGGTTCTTTCCGCCGTTTTTATTATTTCATCCACATCCAACTCGTAGGCGCTCCGCCGGTTTAAAATCCGGCCAGTCGGGTGAAAAAGAATATCCGCGTGAGGGTTGCTTATCGCTTTTTTTATCCGCTCGGTTTGGTCGCGGCGGCTCAAATTGAAATGCGAATGGACGGCGACCCCGACCACGTCGAGCTTGGAGAGAATCTTATCGGACAAATCAAGCGAGCCATCCTTCAGGATATCGCACTCCGTTCCTTTGAGAATCTTTAACTTGTAACCTTTAACTTTTAACTTTTTGTTTACGTTATCTATTTCCTTCCATTGTTTCTGAATCCGCCTTTCGTCAAGGCCGTGAGCCATCGCCAGGCGCTTGGTGTGATCGGTTATCGCGATATACTCCAGGCCGAGCTTGGCTGCCGCAAGCGCCATTTCTTCAATGGAGTTCTTTCCGTCAGTCCAGTCGGTTTGAATTTGAAGGTCGCCTTGGAGCGAACCGTATTCTATAAGCTTCGGCAATCCCTCGGGCCTGCCCTGAGCCTGCCGAAGGGCCGCCTCAATTTCGCCGGAATCAGTCCGAAGTTCGGGCGGCATCCACTTCAGACCCAGTTTTTTGTAGATTCCCTCTTCCGTCCGGCCGGCCACCGCCTTGTCGCCGCGGAATAACCCGTACTCGTTGAGTTTACACCCTTTCTTTATTGCGATTTCCCGGAGAGCGATATTGTGTTCCTTGCTGCCGGTGAAATACTGGACGGCCGCACCGTAAGAAGAGGGTTTGACAACCCGCAGGTCGGCGTCCAATCCCCCGCCGGCCGGCAAATTCAAGAGAACATGGGTCTTCGTTGCCCCTTTTCCGTAAATATGGGCAACTTCCGGCATGGCCGCAAAATAATCCGTCACCGCTTTCGGTTTGCGGGAAGTAACCAAGATGTCTATGTCGCCGATTGTCTCCTGCATCCGCCGAATTGAACCGCAAACCGTTATCTTCTCCACCTCCTTCAGCAATTTAAGGCGTTTCTCAATGCTCCTTACGACGGGCAAAATAAAACCCAAAACCGCCCGCCCGCCGGACTTTTTCAAAAACTCAATGCCTTTTAAAATCCTCTCTTCCGATTTCTCGCCAAAACCCTCAAGGCCTCTTATCTTCCCGGTCCGCGCCGCTTTTTCCAGGTCAGCCAGGTTTTTGATTTTAAGTTTCTCATAAAGTTTTTTTATGTTTTTCGGTCCCAGCCCCTCAATTTGAGTGAGATTGCTTAAGTCAACCGGCGTTTTCTTCTTCAATTCACTGTAATACTTGAGACGACCGGTTTTTAAAAGCTCCTCGATTTTTTCGGCGATGGAAGCGCCGACACCGGGAATTTCTTCAAGTGCCTTGAGGCCGCTTTTTTCATAAAGTTCCGAAACCGGCTCCGCCGCTCCGGCAATCGCCTCGGCGGCTTTCTCGTAGACCCGCGGCTTGAAAGCCACACCCCGCATCTCGAGATACTCGCCTATTTCCCTTAAAACTTTGGCGATTTCGGTATTGGAAATCATAAATTATTTCAGTTACCGAAGACGTGCGGCCGGTGGTCCCGGGGAGGGGGCGGCTCCTTAAGCGGGGGTTTGGGGAAAACTATGTCCGGCGAGATAAGAATAATTACGGCCGCGACCATGGTGAGAACCGAGGCGCAGACGAAAATAACTTCAAAACCGAACTCTTGAGCGGCCCAACCGCCCAAGGCGCCGGAAACGCCGGCGGCGAGGGCAACGATAGTGCTGTCGAGCGACCATTCGAAGGCGTAGCGATTTTTATCAAGATGACGGGTAAAAATCGAACTCCAAGCCGGACTGTAAAGAGCAAAGGCGATGGCATGGAAAGC
Source organism: uncultured Candidatus Saccharibacteria bacterium (assembly GCA_964621575.1). Classification (GTDB taxonomy): domain Bacteria; phylum Patescibacteriota; class Minisyncoccia; order UBA6257; family GWB1-50-10; genus CAZGHF01. The sequence goes on along the minus strand of CAZUMB010000003.1, from coordinate 18,754 downwards.
TTGGACGACAAAAAGCTGCCAAATCCTTTCTATAAAAACAAAAGAAAGAGCGGTAACCGAAGCCAGAACCAAACCTAAGACAAGCGTGTAAAAATCGTCTTTCTCGCCTTTATTCTCATCGAGATAAACGCCGATAGGCATCTGGAAAACGGCTTTCAGAATCCAGTAGACGGCGGCGGCGATACCAACGGTTGAAACCGTCGCCCCGGCTATTTCATCCACAATGAAAATGGCTAAAATAGGGTTAATAAATCCCCAGCCGGCCACGAAGAAAAGGTCGGAGACGATGAAATACTTAACGACCTTATTAACGCTGAGATTCGACCAAATTCTTGATTTCATGTCTTCATGAAACGAGCTTGAACTCAAAACGACCTTCTTTAAAAACAACCGAAATTTCGTTGCCCCGGGCCATTTCTTTTTTGAGAATCTTTTCGGCGAGCGGGCTCTTTATCTTTTCCGATATGACTTGCCGCAGAGGTCTTGCGCCGTAGACGGGACTCCAGCCGAGTTCGGCGATATGCTTCGTCGCAGCCTCGTCGACTTTGAGAACGATACCGTGAGTTTCTTTCAAAAGCTCCGCCACTTCACTAATCAGGATACCGGCAATCACCTGGATTTCTTCAACCGTGAGGTTCCTAAAAACGATGATGTCGGAAAAACGATTTAAGAGTTCGGGGCGGAAATATTCGGTGAGCTTTTTCTTCAGCTCTTCGCTGATTTCCTCAATTGATTTACCCTTTTCAACTTCTTCTTTAATGAAATTGGAGTGGGCGTTGGAAGTCGCGATGATAATGGTGTTCTCAAAACCCGCCGTTCTGCCCAAGCTGTCGGTCAACCGGCCGTCGTCGAAAACCTGGAGGAAGATGTTCAAAATATCCGGATGGGATTTCTCGAATTCGTCGAGAAGTATCAAGCTGTAAGGTTTTTTCAAGACGGCGTCCGTAAGCCCACCGGTCCGTGAACCGTCCGGATTGCCGATGAGGCGGAAAATGCTTGTCTTGTCCTGGTATTCGGACATGTCGAACCGCTCCATCGATTCCTTCGAACCGAACATCGTTTGGGTTAAAATTTTGGCGAGTTCCGTCTTGCCAACGCCGGTGGAACCCACAAAAAGAAAAACGGCAATCGGCCCGCCTTGGCGGGAGAGGCCACTCCGGTACTCCCGAAGGGCTTGAGAAACCGCTCGCACTGCCGTCTCTTGATTAACCAGACGCTTGTGAATGATGTTTTCCAAATTAAGAAGCTTCTCCGTCTCTTCGACGCCGGCTTTCTCAATCGGTATCTTACTCTGCTCTTCGGCCACCTCGACGACGAAATTTTCTTCCAAAACTTTCAGCTTCTGCTCGACCGCCCGGGCAAGAGCTTGTTTTAAGAGATCCACGGCCGACCCCGGCAGGGGCTTTTTCCGAAAATAGCGACTGGCGAGTTCCACCGCCCGGCTTATCGCCCGCAGAGTAATCACAATCTTGAATCCCCGCTCGAGAATCAAACTCATGTAAACAAGAAAGCGTATCGCCTCTTCTTTGGTGATTTCGGTCACCTCCACAACCTCAAATTGTTCCAGGAAATCGGAACGCTCTTCAATGTAGCGCTTAAATTCCTTCGGGTAGGTTTCACCGATCACGGGTATTTGGGCGTTCTTTATCACCGGCAAGAGAACATCGATTGCGCTTAGGGCGTTTTTCTCGGCTGTCCGGAAAAGGTCGTGAATATTGGGAATAAAAAGAACGACGTTGCCGGCAAGAATTATCTCTTCGGTTATCTTCTGGAGTCGGGCGGCCAAAACGTCGGCCGGCGCATCGGCAAGCAAACCGCCAAGCTCGAGAGAAATCAACCGCTTGTCGAAGAGAGCCGCCGGCACCTCGTCCTTTATCATCCGGAAAGCAAGATGGTGAATGAGCGTCGATTTTCCGACGCCCGGTTCGCCCACAAGAAGGGCGTTCGGTTTGCCCGGCCGAGAAACGACGTCAAGCAAAGAACCAAAATCTTTTTCGTGACCGATGAGAAATCCGACTTTTTCGGCCCGGGCGAGGGCGGTTAAGTCGGTTGAGAAACTGTCAAGGGTGGGCGTCGGCCGGGAAGTCCAAGCCCGGTTCACCACCCTTTTTCGGATGTGGCCGGGGCGGTGGGCAAAACCGCCGAGGACCGCCGGCAGGCGATGGACGCGGGCGAGAAGCCGGCCGTATCTTCCAAAGATTACCGCTTCTTCCAAATCTTTCTCGGTAAGGTTAAAAAGCTCGAAAAGCTTGTCGATTTTTTTGTCCTCCACCCGGGCAAGGGCCACAAAAACGTTCCTGGGTTCGATAAACCTCTCGCCGGTCCGAAGCGCATTCCCGTAGGCCTCGACGATTAATTTCTCGATTGTTTTCATAAGCTCCGGCCGATTAAGCTTCTCGGCTTCTTCCAAATATTCCTCGGCCCGGTCAAGGCATTCGCCGAAAGGCACACTCAAGCGCTTCAGCGCTTCTCTTACGTCGCGCCGCATCACGAGTTCCTTAAAGATAAGAAGATTAAAATTTTGGCCGACCATAAGCGATTTCCGGAAGGCGTGATTCACAACCTTGTAGGCGGCCGGCGTCAAAACCTCGGCCAGGTTGACCTCCTTTTCTCCGATGACGTCGCGGATGGACCGCTCGGCCTCACCCAGGTGGATGGCCCGGTCAATGAGAAACAGGGCGGCAAGAATCGCGAAACGCCTTAAAGCGGGCACGTCGGAGAAAAAAAGAAGAATCGTGCCGGCGGTAAGGGCAATGTAGGAAGAATAAGCGACGAGCCGGGTCAAAAACTCGCCCCCTTTCGTAAACCTGAGCCGCGGTTCTTTGTAATGGATGGTCATGTCAGGCAAAAATCAAATAAATAATGACCGGCGGAACGAGAAGCCAGGCAATGTAAAGCCCGACGATAACGAGGAACAAAACGAGGTAAATGACGCTCGCGACCGCAAGCCGCGAGATGCGGAAAATGAAGCCCAAAACGTAGCCCAGGACGGTATAGTCCTTGTAAAGCGGGCGAAAAAGATGCTTTAGGGTAATTTCCCAGGCAAGGTAATAATCCACTCTGGAGAGAAAATTCAGAACGAAATCGGAATATTTCCGAAAACTCACCACATACCAGTGCTCAACGAAAGTCCGGATTCGATAAAAGAATCTCTCGATTAAATAAACCGGGGCGGTATTCATTATTTTAATTATAACTCAAAACAAACCTCCTTGTTCTTTTATTTCTTTTCTCGGCTCTTCCGGCTGTAAAAGCAGGGTCTCGCATTCCCTTATTTTTTGGGGGAGCTTGGAAAATTCCTCCGTGAGCTCATTTAAAACCTGGGTCGAGCGGAGAGCGGCGGCCGGGTGGAAAAGCGGAACGACGCAAACCTTGCCAGCCCGGAAAATCTTGCCGTTGTCGCGGGTAATTTTCGCGTCCGGCAGAAAGTAGTTCATCGCGAAGCGGCCGAGGGCGACGATAACTTTAGGGGCGATAATTTCTATTTGGCGGGTTAAATAAGGTTTGTATTTTTCGATTTCCTCGGGTAGGGGGTCGCGGTTGCCCGGCGGCCGGCGCTTCAAGATGTTCGTGATATAAACGTCTTCGCGCTTCCAGCCGATGCCGGCGATAAGCCGGTCTAAAAGCTGGCCAGCCCGGCCGACAAAAGGCCGTTTCATTCTATCTTCGTAAAAACCGGGGCCTTCGCCGATGAACATTATCTCCGAGTCGATGTTCCCCTCGCCGAAAACCAAGTTGGATTCCCGGAGAGGAAGCGAGGCATCGACTTCTATCTCCTTCTCCAATTCTTTTAACAACTCTTCTTTACCGGGCATATACTAGAAATACCTCACCTCTTCCTTAAGCCGGATGCCGAATTTCCGGCACACCTTGTTTTTCAAAATCCGGGAAAGTTTCTTGACGTCCTTTGCCTTACCCTTACCGTTATTTACAAAGAGGTTGCCATGAAAATCGGCAATTCTTATCCCGCCGCTCCGCATCCCCTTCGCGCCCACCGCTTCCAAGAGGTAGCCAGCCGGAATTTTGCCCTCAATGATTCTTGACTTGTCTATTTTAGAAAGAGGTTTCTTGGAAATGTCTTTCACAAGAACATTCTTGAAAAAGCTGCCCGGACACCGGATCCCCGGTTCATACTTTCTCTCCCGGGTTTTTATGATGTCGCGGGAAATTTTCCCGAGTTTTTCCGGGTCTCCTTTTTTGAATTTGAGAGTTACACTCAAAACAACATAATCCTTGTATTTTAGGGTGCTCTCCCGATAAGCGAACCGGCAGTCCTTGTTTTTCAAAATCTTTACTCTCCCGTTACTCCAAACTTCCACTTTCTCGACGACTTCCGAAATGGAATGGCCGTAGGCGCCGGCATTCCCCACCACCGCCCCGCCCAAGGTGCCGGGAATGCCGGAGAGGGTTTCGAGGCCCGCAAGCCCCGCCCGGACCGATTTCTTGACGACGTCGAAAAGCGTCACGGAGGCGCCCGCCGTGATGCGGTTTTTATCTTTCTTCATTCCGCCGACCGACACTTTTATCAAAAGTCCTCTAAGTTTCCCGTCCGGGAAAACGACGTTGGAACCCCCGCCCAAAATCCGGTAGGGAATTTTTTTGGATTTGGCGAAAGAAACGGCCTCGCGCAAATCCTCCGGTTTCCTGGCTTCACAGAAATACTCGGCCCGCCCCCCGATGCGGAAGGTGGAAAGAGGTGAGAGTGAGACGTTTTTTCTGATTTTCATGGATTTTAAGCCGCTTCTTGCCGATGAAATTCGAACCGACGCCCGACCTCAACGAGTGCTCGCTTGCGCTCACCGCGAACAAGCACCCTAAGCGCGGGTTCTTGTTCGGTTTCTCTCCCGAATTGGTCGGCATATTTCTCAACCCCATCATCCGGCGCTAGTCCCGATTCTTTAATGAGATCGCGCTGAAAGGAGGTAGATTCTTGGAGTGAAAGCGGCAACCGTTCCGGCACAATCCTGGCCCCGCGAAAAATGTAGGGGGTTTCGCTGTCCTTCTCCCGAGCAGTCAGGAGTTCTTCGGGCATCAGGTGACGAGGAACGCGCGTGACAATATGATGAATTTGTTCCGGCGGTAACTCGCCTTCGACGTGCCGGCAGAGTGCGGAACGCGCAAGAATATTGCGCAAGTCAAACTCATCCTGATCTATGTCGTAAACTTTCAGCCCTTCCGGGTCAAAACCAATAGCCGTTTTAACGTCAAAGCCGATTAAGAGCCGCAAAGGCCCGGGAGCTTCTCCTTCGGCAAGAGCGATACGGATACCCTCGTTCTCGGCAGTAACAGCATTAGCATAATGATCTTCGCCACTGCCGATTTTTAAGGACCGGTGAGAGCTTAGCGCTTCAACCACCCGGCGGATATTTTCCAGACGAACAAGCTCGTGCTGCTTCTCCATCTCTTGATAAAGATGGTCAATGTCAGTCGTTGTTTCGGCGCCCACTTCACGCTCAAGAAACAAGAAAAACTTCGGCAACGCCTCTCTTATCTCATTTTCGTCTTCGGCGCACTCTAATCGCTCTATCGCCTCTAAGTTCAGCGACTCTTGTTCCTTCTCTTTAAATCTTTCAAAAACTTCGCCCATAATTTTTGCGCCCTCGAGAGGAATCGAACCCCTATCTTAAGCTCCGGAAGCTCACGTCCTATCCGTTGAACGACGAGGGCTTGTGTTCTCCACTATAGAACAAAACTGACCAAGGAGTAAATAAGAGCGAGGAAAAAGACGAGATAGAGAGGATAAGCGAAATGCCGCAGAGGGTGGCGGGGAAAAGCTCGCCGCCACATCATGATGATGAAAATTCCTTCAAGTCCCAGAAAAACGCCGCCGGTAAGGCCCAGCACGGTCAGGAATTCCCTGAAACCGGCGAGGTAGAGTCCCAAAGGGAGAACGAGGACGACAAGCGAACTTAGCCACCCCGGTGCTTTGAGATCGTACTTCAAGGTCTCCCGCACGTCCGAACCGATCATAAAATACGAAGTCCAGAGAGTGAGAAGCCCCAAGACGCCGAGAAGAAAAACAATCCCCGGCGGAAGAAAATCCAGACTGTTTAAGGCCTCGGGCGTGACGTTGGGAGCAAGCCGCAGAACCCCGAAAACAAAGACGAGATAAACGGCAGCCGGAAGAAAAGAACCGGCCAGGAGCGCTTTCCCGAGAGGAAAAGGCCGGCCGGCCGCTTTCTTTTTCTTCCACTCGCCGACCACCTTGGGAATCGCGACCCGGGCCGAATAGGCGAAAAGAAGCGGCCCGAAAGGGAGAAGAAAAACGGGCAGGCTAAACTCCCGGAAGAGCGGTACCTCCGGAAAAGAACTCCCGGAGAAAAAGATGATTGAAACTATCGCAAGAATCGCGGCAATGCCGAAGACTTCGAGCGCGCCCTGCCAGTCAAGCTTCACAAAAATGAAAACCGAACCGAGAATCCAGAAAATCAGTACGGCGGCGGGGGCGGACACGCCGGCCGCGAGACCGAAGAAAGAGACAGCAAGAATGAGATAAACGGTGAGCGTAAAAATCAGACCGGTGATGACAATAAGGGACGCGAATCCGGCGAGACGCGAAGGCAGAAATTTCCCGGCCAAATAAAAAAAGCGGTGTTCTTCACTCGTCGTCATGGTAAGAGCCGCGTACATTCTGAAAACCAGAAAATAAATGAAGGCGAAAAAGAGCAAATAAAAAACGCCCGTGACGAGGCCTAGCCGACTTACAACATAGGGCAAAGAAAAAATTCCTGCGCCAATAATCGTCCCGGCTAAGAGCCCGACGGAGAGCGTAAAACCTTTCATGGTCCGCCTTTATTAAGCCGCAAAAACTTCGTCCCCTTCTCTTACTTTGTCACCCACCTTGATTCCTACTTCCTGATTCTTCTTCGCCTCCTTGATGTCCTCGTGGTTATACTGCATCGACTTTATCGCTTCTTCAAAGTCGCTGGTCGCGCCCTTAAATCGCACCCGGTCGCCGACTTTCACGCTCTTCTTGAACTTAACGATAGCAACGCCAATACCGCTGTAGTAGTGAGTTACTTCACCGATGGGCTTGGGTTCGTCTTTTTTGTTTTTGAAAAATAACCCCATACGAAATGTGTCAGAGTACCCGACCTTTAATGCCGTTTTTCGCTTCCTCGCTCTCTATCAATTTGACAAGCTTCTCGACGAGTTCCGCCGGCTTTTTCCCGAAAATGACTTTTCCCTGGCCGCGATGCCCTTTGGCAATGATGTCATGGACGATGTCGTCTGTCGACCACGGTCCCTCGAGAACGCCGATGGGTTTCTGGTCTTCGAAAGCGATGGTGAATTCGTTTAAGGTGCCGACCCGGCCGCAGAGAACGATAACGGCATCGGACGACCTGGTAAGGAGGAGGTTCCGGCCCGAATACTCAAAACCGGTGTAAATAATAAGGTCGTGATAATCGGTCGGAAGACGATAGGTTTTTATGTGAGCCGCCTTGGAAACAGCCGGCGAAAGGCCTATCACGATGCCGCCCTCGGCTTTGGCGCCCTTGGCCGCCCAGTACGGAATGCCGGTCGTCGCCCCCGTCACAAGAACCAGGCCGCGGCGGGCAATTTCCCGGCCAATTGTTTCCGCTTGCTCGAGAGCGCCGGGACCGCAATGCCCGGTCTCGGCCGCACCGGAGACGCAGATTTTGTATTTCAATCTATGATTGCGCATGCGATTACATTTTTCTCCTCGCTAGTAATTATAACACCACCCGCTCGCCCGAAGAAGGAAGGTGGGCCGACACGGCAAGCTTATCCTCAATTTTTTGAGCAAGAGCGGCGGCTTCCTCTTCTTCGCCCTGAACCACGAAAACTTTCTTCAGGTTCTGCCGTATCGGGTGGAGCCATGTAAGGAGCTGACCTTGGTCGGCGTGAGCCGAGTAACCGTGGATGGTAACCGCCCTCGCCCGAACCGGCACCTCCTCGCCGAGAATTCTGACTTGTTTTTCGCCGTCCAAAATCCGGCGACCCAAAGAACCCCTTACTTGATAACCGACGAACAAAACGGTGCTTTTCGGGTCGGCGAGATATTCCTTCTCGTGATGGATAATCCGGCCGCCTTGGGACATCCCCGAGCCGGCAATAATAATTTTGGGCGGCGGCGTCTTGGCGATGGCCCGTGATTCCGCCGTCCGCAGTGTCTTCTTAAGATAAGGAAAGTCAAAAAGAGTCCTGTCTTTTTTCAAAAACTCCTGCGTTTCATTATTTAGGTATTCACCGAATTGCTGATAAACTTCCGTGATACGAATGGCAAGCGGGCTGTCCAAAAATACCGGTACCTTGGGGATACGCCCTTCGCCCATCAAGCTGTCCAAGTGATGAAGGAGTAATTGAGTTCGTTCCATAGCAAAAGCCGGAACGAGAAGTACGCCGCCGACCTTAACCGTATCCTCAATTACATTTTCAAGATCATCTCTTATTTTATTCACTCTTTCGTGAACCCGGCCGCCGTAAGCGGACTCAATGAGGCAGTAATCGGCTGCCGCCGGGGGCTCGGGAGGTTTAATGAGCGGGGGCGGGGAATTACCGAGGTCGCCCGAGAAAACTACCTTTTTACTCTCCGCTGTCACCTCGATGAAAGCCGATCCTAAAATATGGCCGGCGTTGCGGAAAACAAACTTAAAGGGCCCGATGACTACCTCTTTGCCGTACTCCACTCCTTTCCATAAATCCATTAGAACCCCGAGCGATTCCAGCTCGCAGAAAGGTTCTCGTTTGTGCTTTCTCGCTTCCCGGGAGAGGATATCAATCGAGTCATCAAGCAAGTACCGGGCAAACTCGCGAGTCGGCGGCGTCGAATAAACTTCCCCGCGGAAACCGTCCTTGACGAGTTTCGGCAGCCGCCCGATGTGATCGATGTGAGCATGAGTTACCAGAACGGCGGCGACGCTCTTTGGATCATAAGGAAACGGCTCGAAGTTCTGCCGCTCGGCGTAATTCGAGCCCTGCATCATCCCGCAGTCAATAAGGATTTTCGTATTGCCGGATTCCAATAAGTAATTAGCGCCGGTTACTTCTTTTGCTCCGCCGTAAAAAGTAAGGGTCATTGCTTAAAATTATAACACTCCCTCTTTAGAGGTGATATCGCCGCAACTAAACCATTAGACGACCGTCAGATAGTTTAGTAAAATAATAAACATACAAATATAAGCGGATTGAATAAAAAGAGCGGAATAAGGCATGAAAGGAAATAAAACCCTTGCCATATTAAATAAACTCGCGGAAGGCGCAATGGAAGCAAGCGATTTGTTCATTGCTTATTCAACGGCGGGCTATGGAACGTCTTCGGGTAGGATAGAGCGTCAAAAAGAGAAGATAGAAGCGGCCCGGCGGAAACTAATGGAAGACCTGAAAGAAAAACAAAGGTTTCACAGTCTGATGCATAAACTGAAAAAGCAGGGCTTGGTCAACAAAGCCACAATAGGAGACAAGTTTTACACAACCAAGAGAGGGATATTAAGAAGGAAGGATTTGATAAAAAGACGATTGATAAAATCTCTCCCCAGCGCAAACTACCCAACGGAGAAAACCGATTCCTGGATACTGGTTGCTTTCGACATACCTGAAAAAGAAAGGCATAAAAGAAACTGGTTAAGGTCTGTGCTTGCTGCGCTTGACTTCGAGAAAGTACAAAATAGCGTTTTTATCGGTCGCGCCAGAATACCGGAGGAGTTACTGGAAGACCTCCAAAACTTGAAACTAAGAAAATGCGTGGAAATTCTGGAAATCAAACAAACCGGCACCCTGAAGAGAAAAAACAAGTAAGGCCTGCTCACTAACCTTTTTGACGACCGTCCAATCGGTTAGTGGTTCGTTTAAATTAAAGAGGAGATCTCGCAAGACGATTATCTCAATCGCCTCCGTAAAAAGTTTGCGAGTAGGGCAGGAGCGCTCACTCAAGGACCGGTTATATTCTGAAATAACAAGAGGGGGGGCATCAATTTCGAGGTCGATATTTAGCAATGCTCTCTTCGGCGATTTTACGGTCGTCCCAAGGGATTTTCTTGCCGTCCGCAACGTGAATCCACTCCTCGCTTCCCTTCCCCGTTATCGCGACGATGTCGCCGGGGCGGGCGGCGAAAATCGCCTGCTCGATCGCCTCGCGCCGGTCCAAAACCAAATCCACTTTCGGCGTCATTGCTTCATCCTGCGGAATCCCCGCTTTTATCTCCTCCATTATTTTCCGAGGGTCCTCGTCGTAGGGATCCTCGTCGGTAATGAAAATCCGGTCGCAGTGGTGAGCGGCGATTTTGCCAAGCTCCGGCCGCTTCCATTTGTCCCGTCCGCCGGCAGCCGAACCCAAAACGCAAATGAGGCGCGAGTCCTTCTTGGAAATCGGCTCCCGGTGAAGATTTTCGTAAACGGAGAGGAGTGACGCCGGAGTGTGGGCGTAATCGACAACGACAGCAAAGGGTTCTTTTTGAACGAAGTCCATCCTCCCCTTCAAAGTTTTGAAATTTCGGAAAACCTCCCAAATTTCTCCGTCCTTTATCCCTAAAACGCCGGCCAGCGCCCGGGCGGCGGCCGCATTCTCAAAATTGAAATCGGCAACAAGCCAGTCGGGGTTCCGTTCTTTCTTGATTTCTCCGAGGGTTCTTGAAACATCGTCCCGGCTGAAAAGAATCATTTCCTTTTTTCCCGTCTCCTCCGCCGCTTCCACGAAATCGGGGTAGTGAGGGTCATCCTTGTTGATGAGAAAATATTTTTTCTCTTTCGCGGAGTGCTTGAGGTAACGAAAAAAGCCGAGCTTGGCGTTCAAGTACGCTTTGAATGAGCCGTGGGCCTCGATGTGTTCGGGGTGAATATTTAAAAAAACCGCCGCATCCCAGTGAATGAAACGGTGGCGGTACTTTGAAACGCCTTCGGAAGTAACTTCAACGAGAGCGTGAGTGCAGCCGGCCGAAACGGCATCCCGGAAAAATTTCTGGAGAGCGAATCGCCCCGGCATGGTGTTCTCGGTCGGGTTTCTGCCGCGCTCGCTGCCGATTTTCCGGCCAACGGAGGAGAAAACCGCCGTCTTTTTTCCGACCGATTCCAGAATTGCATTCATCATTTCAAGGGCGGTTGTTTTGCCCTTGGTGCCGGTTATACCGACGACGAAAATTTGCCTTGAGGGCCAGCCGTAAATTACGGCCCCAAGAAAAGTGAGAAAATAGTGATAAATCGGCTGAATCAGCCGGAAGAGCGGCTTGGGAATGAGATGTTTTTTGGTAAAACGCAGAGCCTTATCAAGCATTCCTTTTTTATTTCCGCCGGCCGAGCGACTTCAAGGCGAATTTCAGGCGCGCTTCAAGCGTTTTTTCGGTTTCGGGAACCGCCTCAACCGCCCGCCTTATCTCGCTGCGGCCGTAACCCAGGCCGGCAAGGGCCTCTTCGATTTCCCGGTCAATGTCCATCTTTTCGGTAAGCATCTTGGCTTTCGGTAAATCGATTTTACTGTGGAGCTCCAGAATTATCCGCTCGGCGGTTTTCCGGCCGATACCGGAGGTATGAGTCAAAAGCTCGGCCCGCTTCTCGATAATGGCCGCCATAATATTCGGAACGGTATCAACATCCAAAATACCGAGGGCGCTCTTCGGACCGATGCCGCCGACCGTATTCAGCATCTCGAAAAGGCGGAGGGTTTCTTCTTCCCGAAAGCCGTAGAGTTCCAACCGGTCGTCGCGAAAATAGGTATAGCAGAAAAATTTGACGTTATTCTCCGTGCCGGAAAGACCCCGCAACGTCCGGCCGTCGGTTGAAACTTTGAAGCCCACGCCGCCGACCTCAATGACCACGAACGAGTCACCCAGACCAACCACTTTCCCTTGAAGAAAATAGATCATACCATTTATTATAACCATTATAAGCCGGGGGTTGACTAATTACTAATTACCAATTACTAATTACTATTGTCATGCCTAGAATCAAATCGGCCAAAAAAGCGCTCCGCCAGACGGGCCGCCGCCGGGCGAGAAATTTGGACCGTCAGAAAAAAATAAAAGAAACGCTCCGGGAATTCAAAAAACTCGTCGTCGCCGGCAAAACAGAGGAGGCGAAAAACTTTCTCCCGAAAGTATATAAAGCGCTCGACAAGGTAGCCAAAACCGGTTACATCAAAAAAAACAAAGCCAACCGCCTGAAATCCCGTCTGACTCAAAAGTTAAAATAAGCGACCGCTTCTTTTATTCGCGGCATTCGCATACATTCGCGGATTCGCATTATGCAAGGACGAAGTCCGTCAGCGCTTCCTCATACTCCAAGCCGCCGCTCTTTATAGAAATATCGTAATCGGCGAGCCGAAGGGCTGATTTTCCTTTTGCCTGAAATCCCAGCGAGTTGAAAACATAACTCGGCGCTTCCCGCTGGAGAAAGGCCCGCTCAAGAGCGCCGAGCCGGCGACCCGCTTCTCTCTCCCGCAAAACCGCCGAAGCAATCCGAAAAACTTCGTCCTTCCTCCGGTAGCGGACAATCGTTCGGAGCCGGGTAAGAGAAATTTCCTCCCCGGCGGATAAAAGGCGGAGTTTATCGAGTTCGTTTACGGCGAGGGCGCTCCGCTCGGCCGAGTCGGCGACGTAAGAGAGAAAATAGCGTGAGGCGTCCTCGGAAAATCGGAGACCGCGAAGAGTAATTTCTTTCTTGAGAAAGGCGGCGAGAACCGCCTCCTCGAGTTCGCCGAACTGTTGGGATGTTACACCCTCTTTCGTAAGAAATTTGAAATCTTTTTTGGGCGGAATTTCTTCAGAGATGACAACAAAAACTTTCTCAATCTCAATCTGATTTTTTAAAACGCTAATCCACTCCTTAGCATCGACCGCTTGAGCCGCTTTTATCACGGCGAGTTTCGAGTCAACGAACATCGAGGGCTGATTCAGGAAATCGGCCGCTTTTTGCCAGTCGTCGGGATTGTCTTCGAGGTCGAAAACGGCCATATCGAGCGGCGCGTATTTTTCCCGGTAGGCGTCGCAGAGTTCCCTTAGTTTGCGGTTGCGGCGGTAGGAATCTTTACCGTACAAAAAAATTATCATGGTTTTTGGCATTTAGGACAGAAATGCGCCGACCGTCCTCCTAATTTTATTCTCCGAATTTTGGCACCGCAACGTTTGCAGGACTCGCCTTCGCGCTGATAAACGCAGCGGACGAGGTCGTACCTCCCGCGCCCACCGCCCGAGTCGCGGTAATCGTCAACGGAAGTGCCCCGGAGCCGCAGGGCCTTTTTCAAGATTTTCTTCATCGAGTTATAAACCGTCTTCAGTCCCTTTTCTTTCAACTTTTCCACCCGGGCGGCCGGATGAATTTTCGCAAGCCAAAGAATCTCGTCGGCATAAATATTGCCGATGCCGGTTATCAGGTTTTGGTCCATAAGCGCCTGTTTAATCCTCGTTTTCGGTTTTCGGTGTAATTGAGAATTGAAAATTGAAAATTGAAAATTCTTACCGAGCGGCTCCGGTCCCAGTTTTTTTATCTCCGGCAAATTGAGAATTTCCCGTTCGGGAGCGCAAAGAACCTTAGCGAATCGCCGCAGGTCGGAGAGAGCGAGCATCCGCCCTCCGGGGAGGAAAAAAATGAGCCGGATAAATCTGTTCATCGGGTCCCAGAGCGGCGACGATTCCGGCGCCTCGGGAATCCACTTTTGTCCCCGCCACCCCTCCGGCAATCTTACAAAGTCCGACTTCGTAAGATTTGAGTTGGACCGCCATTTGCCGACCATGAGATGGCCGCTCATTTTTTGGTGGACGAGAAGAAGATAACTACCAGAGAGGTAAATTAAAACATTCTTGCCGCGACGGCCGACAGCCGTGATTTTTTTGCCAATCACGTGTTTGCGTAGGGAAGAGTATCTCGGCCAGTCGGTCCAAATATCCAAAATTTTCCGATTTTTTATTTTTCGGTTGAGGCCTCTTGCGATTGTTTCGACCTCGGGCATTTCCGGCATTAGCTTATTATAAACGTAGATGCCCGCCCTCGGAAATGATGAGGACGGGCATCGTCGCTTTGCGAGCAGCGGCACGAGTCAGCGTCAGCGGCGGACATATGACTTGCCCGACCGCTCGATGACCAGAATTCTCTCGTCCCTGCCTCTCAAGTAGCTCTCGCTGAAACTCCAGGTGTATCTGGAGCTGCGAAGCACTTCCCCGTCGACAAGGTGGGGAGAGACTACCGCGAACTCGATGTGGTGGGAGCGGCCGCTCCGCGCCGGCACGCAGAAGTCGATGGTCGCCTGGCCACCGGCCGCCACGTCGGTCACCGGCGGGACGATGAGGGTCCCCGACCGGCTGACGACGCGGGCTAGCACGTCGCTGTTCGACACGATAACCAGACTGGCCACCGGGAACGGCGCGTACCAGGGGCACTGCTTCTTTGCCACCGCCACCGGCGCCATCTTGATGTCGGTGGTGGAGATAGTGTAGACCCCCGGTGCACACGCCGTGAGCACCGGCGCCACCGCGGCGAGCAGGAACAACATTCTCGTCTTCATCGTCTTCACTCCTATCATAGAAGTTGAACTGTGTAGCCGCTATATAACTTCAAATGTCTAACTTTAATTATTACATATTTTACAGCATTTGTCAAATCGGGGAAAAACCGCCTTGTAAGGCGGGTTTAAAAGATATAACCTTAAATAAATGACCCAAATCAAGGAACTTTCCGAACGCCTTGAGAAAGGGAGGCGGGAGGCCGAGGAACGGGACGCCCAAAGGCGGGCGGAGAAGCTCGGCGCAAAGTACCTGAATCTCATCTCGGTACGGGTGCCGACCGAAATCAAGGCGATGACCCTCGTCCCGGAAGAAAAAGCCAGGGAAGCCCTTGTCGTGCCGCTCCAGATAGTCCGGAAAAAACTCGTTCTTGCCGTCTTCGACCCGACCCTGTCGAAAACCAAAACCCTCATTGAGGAGCTCAAGAAAAGTTACGAACTCGAAATTCTCGTCGTCTCAAAAACCGGTCTCGCCCACGCCTGGGAACACTATCAGTATGTCGCCAAAGAAACGGAGGAGATAAGCGGGCGGGTTGAAATCGACGACAAGAGATTGAGGGAGCTCGAAGAAAAGTTCCGCAGCTTGGAAGAGCTCGGCGAAACGGTTAAAAACTTCAAAAGCCCCTACACTTCGGAGCTTTTGGAAATTTTTCTCGCCGGCGGGATGGCTCTCCACGCCTCCGACATCCATCTTGAGCCGACGGAGGAAGCGAGCGTCCTTCGTCTCCGGATAGACGGCCTGCTCCACAACGTCTCAACCGAAATTGAAGGGAAAAGGCATCTCTCAATCATCACCCGGATAAAACTTCTTTCCAACTTGAAGCTCAATATCCACGACCGGCCCCAGGACGGCCGCTTTACCATCGACCTTTCCGACCGCGACATTGAAATAAGAACTTCGCTTATCCCCTCGGAGTACGGCGAAACGGCGGTGCTCCGCCTCCTCGACCCGAAGTCGCTCAAGGTCAATTTGGAGGATTTGGGGTGGCGCAAAGACGACCTGGAAATAGTGAGGGGCGAGTTGGAAAAACCAAACGGCCTTATCTTGAACACCGGCCCGACCGGTTCGGGAAAAACCACCACTCTCTACGCTTTCTTACGGAAAATCACCACGCCGGAGGTGAAAATAATCACCATTGAAGACCCTATTGAATACCACCTGCCCGGCATTTCCCAAACCCAGGTTGACTCGGCCGTCGGCTACACCTTTGCGAGCGGCCTGCGGTCCATTCTGCGGCAGGACCCCGACGTAATTTTGGTCGGCGAAATAAGGGACAAGGAAACTTCGGAAATCGCCTTAAACGCCTCCTTGACCGGCCACCTTGTTTTCTCCACTCTCCACACCAACGACGCCGTCGGGGCCATCCCCCGCTTCATGGATTTAGGCGCCAAACCCCAAATTTTGGGACCGGCTCTAACGCTCGTCATCGCCCAACGGCTGGTGCGCGTTCTCTGCCCGAAGTGTAAAGTTCAAAAACAAGCAAGCGATGCGCTCAAAACGAAGATTGAAAAGTTTCTGGAGGGATTGCCGAACCGAGTCAATAAAAAGGACTACCAAAATTTCAAAATCTACTCGCCGACCGGCTGCAGCGCCTGCGGCAATCTCGGCTTTCGCGGCCGCACTTCCATCTTCGAGCTTTTCGTCATCAACGAAAAAATGGAGGGGGCAATCTACAAAAACCCGACCGAAATCGAGTTGAAAAACTTGGCAAAAGAGCAAGAAATGGTTACTATGCAGGAAGACGGAATGCTTAAAGTTTTGAAAGGAACAACGAGCATCGAGGAAGTGGAGAGAACAACCGGCAAGATAGAGTGGCTCAACGGGTTAAATTAAAAAGCTCCTTCCAAAAATCGGGTCTGTGGGCAAGCGCCAGGAAAGGCAAAACTCTCGGGAGAGAGAACGAGCTTTTTTCAGAGGAGTTGTTGCGCCGGAGCCCAAACAGTCCTAAAGCTTAGAAAAAAGCCCTTTACCCACAGGCCTGATTTCAAGAAGGAAACTAATTCATACTGCTTTCAAGGATAGCACAAAACATAAAAATTGTCAATCCCCCACATAAGCATTTATAATAAACGTGCTTATGTGGGGGATTAATAGCCACAAAATGCCCCAAAAAGAGCCGGAAAAACTGAATAACGACGACTTGCCGGAATTGGAGCTTACTCTCCGGCCCAACACCTGGAATGATTACGTCGGCCAGGAAAAGACGAAGGAAAACCTCCGGCTGATAATGCAGGCCGCCAAGGAACGGAATGAGGTCTGCGACCACGTTCTCTTCTACGGCCAAGCGGGCCTCGGTAAAACCACCCTAGCCTATCTGATCGGCAAAGAGATGGGCGTGAATGTCCGGGCCACTTCCGGACCGGCCCTCGAAAAAACCGGCGACATCGCCGCCATTCTTTCCAATATGGAGCCGCACGAAATCCTTTTTATCGACGAAGCTCACCGCATCAATAAGCTCGCCGAGGAGGTGATGTACCCGGCTCTTGAAGCGCGCAAACTCCACCTCGTAATAGGAAAGGGTCCGTCGGCAAGAACGCTTACCCTGGACCTGCCGCCCTTCACCGTTGTCGCCGCGACTACTCGCGCCAATTTGATTTCCAATCCCCTCCGCTCTCGCTTCGGAGCCATTTTCCGGCTGGACTACTACAAAATAGAAGACATCGAAAAAATAATCCGCCGGTCGTCGGAAATTTTGGGCGTGAAAATCTCTCCGGTAGCGGTGGGGAGGCTTGCTCTCGCTTCCCGCTTCACGCCCCGGGTCGCAAACCGCCTCTTGAAACGCGCCCGCGACTATGCCCAGGTTCACCGGGAAAGCGAAGTCGACGAAAAGGTGGTTGAAAAAACTCTCGCCATGCTCGACATCGACGAAGTGGGGCTCGAAGCGGCCGACCGGCACCTTCTTGAGATTATTATTAAAAGATTCAACGGCGGACCGGTCGGACTCCGGGCCCTCTCGGCCGCCTTAAACGAGGACCCGGGCACAATCGAAGAGGTTTACGAACCGTTTCTCATGAGCTTGGGCTTTCTTGAAAGAACTCAGCTCGGCCGCGTCGCCACCCGGGCATCTTTTAAGCACCTGAAACTCCCCCTGAAAGCCGCTTTGCTCTAAGGGTTTTTATGAAGATAGCATCGTTCTCACCGGCGGAGACCAAAAAAATCGCCGCCCTGCTGGCCGAAGAAATCAAAAAAACGAGAAACCGAACGACGGCTCTCGTTGTCGGTCTTGAGGGAAACTTAGGCGCCGGCAAAACCACTTTCATCCAGGGCTTCGCCCGCGCTCTCGGCATCGGGCGCCGCCTTTTGAGTCCGACGTTTTTAATCATCCGCAGCTATAAACTAAAAACTACAAACTACAAACTATTGTTCCACGTCGACTGCTACCGCCTGAAAAAACCGAAAGAACTCGCGGTGCTCGGCCTTGGAGAAATACTCGCCGACCCGAAGAATATCGCTGTTATTGAGTGGGCGGACAAAATAAAAAGAGTTTTGCCGCGGAAAACTTTTTGGATAAAACTCGAACACGGCAAAAGAAGCAGCGAGAGAATTATTGAAATCGATTCCTCTTAAACGTCGAGATAAGGCCGTAAACGTCAAAAAACAAGGTTTGCTAAACAAACGCCTATTTTCTTATTTTCTTATTCGCGCGAATAAGAAAATAGTATTATAATTAATCACGCAAAGTAAAAGCATGAAAAAACTGGAAAGAGCCTTTAAGGCCTTGGCCAATCACCGCCGGCTGGCCATCATCAGACTCCTCTCAAAAAACAAAGAGTTGTCGGTTGCCGATATCGCCGGAAGGATTAAACTTTCGTTCACCTCGACTTCAAAACACTTGCAAATTCTCCACCGACTCGACATTCTCGACCGTCGTCAGGAAAGCTTGGTCGTTTACTACCGGTTGGCTAATCCCCTCCCTCCGCTTATCAAACAGCTCGCTCCAACCATTTCTAATTCGCGCGAATAAGAAAGTATGAAAACGCTTCTTTTAATAGATGCAAACTCCCTGATTCACCGAGCCTATCACGCCCTTCCGCCTTTAACCGCACCCGACGGAAGACCGGTCGGCGCCGTCTACGGTCTCGCGAGTATGCTCCTTAAAATCCTCAAGGAAGAAAATTTCAGCTATGCCGCCGCCGCTTTCGACACACCGGAGGCAACTTTTCGTGAAGGACTTTTTAAGGATTATAAAGCCCACCGACCGAAGACTGACGAAGAATTAGTGGGACAACTCGCCGAAGCCCACAATCTCTTCCGGAAATTCGGCATCCTCTCTTACGAAAAAGCCGGTTATGAAGCCGACGACG
>CAZUMB010000002.1:0-24220 GCA_964621575.1 uncultured Candidatus Saccharibacteria bacterium | reverse complement strand
TCAAAAAAATACGCAATATCAAGCTCATGCAATCAATCAGGAAAAAGTATGACCTTGGCGCCACTATTCCTTTCGGCAGGAGTTTGGTTATCGACAACACGAAGTCGTCACCGAAGAGAGTCGCTCAAGCAATAAAAAGCCACTACAAACTCTAATACAGGAAATAAAAATAAAGATGATTGTGAGCTATTAACATGCTAAAATTATTCTTATGAAAGGCTACGTTGGGGATATAAACAAGGAGACGAAGGAAAACGAAAACTTCCGGCGGGTTTTATATACGGCAAAATCGAGCCAGCTCGTGGTGATGAGTTTAAAACCGGATGAAGACATCGGTGAGGAGGTTCACGAAGACGGCGACCAATTCATCCGCGTTGAGGAAGGCGAGGGAAAAGCGATTCTGGACGGCGTGGAGCACAAAATTGTCGATGACTACGCGGTGGTCATCCCGGCCGGCACTAGGCACAATATTTTGAATACTTCGGTCGACCGGCCGATGAAACTCTACACCATCTACTCGCCGCCCCACCACCGCGACGGGGTGGTTCATAAAACGAAAGAAGAGGCGGAGAGGGACGACGAGCATTTTGACGGGAGAACAACGGAAAAGGTCGCTCGGTAGAAATCAAAATTCAATTTTATAAATTTTATGTATTGGGGATGGGGTTATCCCATGGACGGCTGGTTTTGGGGAATCGGCGGACTGATTTTTGTCGTTCTCATCGCCTGGTCGCTTGTTTGGAAAGGATTGGCTCTCTGGAAGGCCGCCCGGGAAAGCCACAAGGCCTGGTTCGTCGTTTTGCTTCTCGTGAACACGGTTGGGATTCTGGAGATTTTCTACATTTACTTCTTAAGCAAGAAGAAGTGGGCGGCCTGATTTTGCGATGAAGATTTTCGTTAAAGCCAAACCGGGCTCCAAGAAAGAAGAAGTTCGGCGGATTGACGGTTTGCATTTTGAAGTAAATGTGAAAGAACCGCCGCGGGAAGGGAAAGCCAACCGGGCGATTTTGAAAGTGCTTGCCGGTCATTTCGGTTTGCCGGCTTCGGGGGTTGAGATCGTCTCTGGTCTGCGTTCGAAAAACAAGGTTTTCAAAATCGATAAAAAAACACCTTAACCATGAATATAAGCGGCCGCTTATATTCATGGTGTTTAGAATTTGTAAATGAATATTGAAGCGCCGGCGCGGGCGTAGGGTTTTATACCGCGAAGGAAAGAGTACTCGTCTTCGGATTTGCGCTCGAGGTCAGGATCAAGGCGAGCCCAGGCGCCCTCGAGGGTGTTCGCGGATACGGCGAGCCATTCAATGCCGATGTCTTTCGGGTTGCCGCGGGCCGACCACCAATTCTCCACTTTTTCTTCGCCAAGGTAATACTTGGGACTGCCGCCGCCGAAATAGTCGACGGCGATTTTGTTTATATTTTCTTCGTCAACGAATTTTTTCAGGAATTTCAAATCCTGACCCCAGTCGTAATTGGAGTCGGTTACCAGAGCGTAGCCGTTTTTCGTGCCGCCGCCGAGCTCGTTGAAATAAGAGAGGAAGTGCGGAGAGACAATGGCGGTTTCGGCAATAAACCAAACAAGGAGAACGCTTATGAAGGCGGATTTCCCGGCCGTTTTATGGCTTGAAAACCACGACTTTACGGCCCCGGTCGAGAGAATATAAATGAAAGGAAGGGTAGGTAGAAGATGCCGGACGCCGATATTCAAGGAGCTTTGAATGCTGTAAGCCCAGTAGATGACGACAAAAAGGAGCATCGCGAATTCGGGGAAGTGGGTGCCGAGGTAGTTATTTATAGTTTTTAGTTTATAGTTTTTAGTTTTTAAAATTTTCCGGAGGCCGAGGCCGAGAGCGAGAAAAATCAGAATCAGGGACGGCAACGGCTCCTTAAGAAGAAAGACGACGGGGAAGTAATACCACCAGCCGTTGGCCGAGAGTTCGCCTAAAAAGTAAGCGGTGTTGCCGCCCGAGGCCCGCTGGAGAATCATGAGGACGCCGAAAAGATATTGACCGATGGGTCGGAGAACCGGATTTTCGATGAGAGCAATGTCGAAATCGGCGAGAGAGCGCGGTGTAAAGCCGCTCAAAGTGGCGGTTGCGTCGGAGAGCTGCCGCTCCGCCGGGTAATTAAAAGTGAAGACAAAATAGACGGCGTAAATCAAAACGAGAGCAATCAGAAATATTCCGACGACACCCTTCAAATATTTAAAAAAGTTTTTGCGGTTCAGAAAGACAAAATAAACGGCGGCGAGAATTATAAAGTAGGGGATAAGGAGATTGTTGGAAAACTTGGCAAGAAGAGCGATGCCCAAAGCAAAACCGGCAAGGAGAACAGTACCGGTTTTCGGTTTTGCAAGAAACTTAGTGAAGCCAAAAACGGCAAAGAGAACGCCCAGGGCGGCGCCGACGTCGGTCGTAACATAGTGGCCGTGAGCGAGAACGGTCGGCGAGAGACCGAAAAGAAAAGCGGGCAGAAGCGACCACCAGTTTCCCAGAAGTTCGCGCGACCAGACGAAAATCAAAATTACGGTAAGGAGGGTGAGGATTATCGGAAAAATCCGGGAATTGGCAACCAGTTTGTCGGCGTCGTTCCCTACGCCGTAAAAGAACTGGCTGCCGGTTTCCCACTGGCCGTTTACGTCATCGGTCCAGGCCGGGTGGCCCAGGGGGAAATTGAGGTCCATGAAGACGAGAGGAATGGCCGAAAGCGCCTTTACGAGCGGCGGGTGCTCGGGGTTCAAGCGGTAATCGAGATATTTTAGGTAGCCGTAGCCGGCGGGGATGTGAGCAGTTTCGTCGAAAATGGCGGTCTCGAGTTTGGCGGCGTTCCACATTAGTCCGAAAGAGATGCCAAGAATCGCGAACAGCAAAACAATTTGGATCGTTTTGTTTCTATTCATGAATGTTATAATTATAACGTAAACATGAATTATAAGTCCCGGGAAGGATTCACCTTAGTTGAAGTTTTGATTTACACGGTTATCTTCGCGGTAAGCGCCGTTTTTCTGGTGGGGATTTTAATGGCCATTACCCGGGTCCAGAGCCGGCAGTCGTCGGTGAACGAAGTGAATGCCCAAATCACGTTCGTCGACAAGGTCATTCAGCGGCTGGTGAGAGAGGCAAGCTTAGTCGATATGGAGGCCGGTGAAGCAACGACGACGCTTAAATTACGAATGGCCTCGTCCACTCTCGACCCGACCCTCGTTTATGTTGATGACGGGAATACCGCCATTTATCTTCAGGAAGGCGAAGGAGGCGCTCAAGCCCTTACCGATTCGAATGTCACGGTCAACAATTTCCTGGTCACGAAATATGAAAATCCCGGCGGACCGACCATCGTTCAGGTTGACCTGACGCTCGAATTCAACGCGACTAATCCCCAGGCCCAGGCGGTGCGGACTCTCCGGACGGCGGTGACGAAAATTTCGGCGGCGACATTCGATTCGAGCATCCTGCCGAATTCCAGTGATTCCTACGATCTTGGCAACTCGTCCTATAACTGGAAAGATGCCTACTTTTCGGGGAAGGTTGGAATCGGGACGGGGCCGGTTTCGGCCGTGAGGCTTAAATCGAACGGCGACATCGGTTTTGCCAGTTCCTCGGCCGGCATTATCTTCGTCGCGCCCGGCGGGTCCTGTTTCAAGTTTTATCTTGATAACTCCGGCAACCCCGCCACCTCCACCGCCGCCTGCCCGTAAAGGGCTTTGTCTGAAATTTGGAGACAGAACCGAACAAATTTCAGGAACAAAACCTTTATTCTGAGCGTAGCGAAGAATTACATTACTGAAACTGTATCCCCGCCTCCGGCGGGATGCTCAATTTTCCAACCTCGCTCCGCTCGGGGGAAATTGGCACTTGACAAACTTGAGTGCTGAAATATAATTTCTCCTAATGCTTAAGGAGAGAACGAAACTCGTTTTGGATACGGCTATCAGGGATTACATTTTGACCGGCCGGCCGGCCACTTCCGAGTCGCTTTTCGAGAAGTACGATTTCGGCATTAAACCGGCGATGATAAGAGCGGAGCTTTGCGCTTTGGGTGAAGACGGCTATTTTTATCAGAATCATCCCTCCGGCGGCCGGATTCCGACCGACAAGGCCTACCGCCTTTTTATCAGGGAGCTTTTAGAAAGAGAAGAGAGCGGAAGAACATTCGGCCGGTTTGAAAATTTGATTGAAAGCTTTTTTGAGGGCGAGCGAGCTCGGCTGATTGAGAACATGGCCGGGTATCTTAAGGCCTTGAGCGTCGGTTATGAGCCGGAAACCGACTGGTTCATGAAAAGCGGTTTCAAAAACATGCTCGAGTGTCTTGCCCTTACCGACCGCGACGAGATTTTGGAAGTGGTCGACGATTTCGAAAATCTTTCGAGCCGGCTTATGAAAACGGCGGAGAAGTGGCGCGGCGAGGAGGAGTGGCCGCAGGTTTTCCTGGGCCGCAACCGGATTACGAGAAGTCCTCACCTTGCGGTTATGGTCGACCGTCTCCGGCCGGCCAATCAGGATTTCTTCGTGATGGTGATAGGGCCGAAGAGAATGGATTATGAAAAATCGCTCGGCGTTTTAAGGTCGCTTGAAAGAGAGTTTTAAAAAATGAAAGGTCAAATTTCCAACGGGATGGAAAAGAAACGAGATAAAAAAACGGGGGAAGAGCTGAAGAAGGGTTTGGAAAAGTGCGAAAAAGAACGGGATGAATATTTGGACGGCTGGAAACGGGCCAAGGCCGATTTCATAAATTACAGGAAGGAAGAGGCCGAACGGTTTCAGGAATTCGCAAAACTTTCCAACGAGTCGCTCATTTTGGAATTACTCGCGGTTTTGGACAGTTTTGACTTGGGGATAACGATACTCAAAGACGATAACCCGGCCGAAAAAGGAATGCGGCTTATCAGGAGTCAGCTCGAGGACACGCTCAAGAAATACGGGTTGGAGAAGATTGCCGTAAAGCCGGGCGACGATTTCAATCCGGCGCTTCATGAGGGTTTAGGCGAGGTGGAATCGGCCGAGCCGCCCGGGAAGATAACGGAAGAAATCGAACCGGGTTATGCTTTGAACGGCAGGGTGATAAGACCGGCAAGAGTCAACTTATCCAAAGGTCAACTAAAAACTAACAACTAAACACTAACAACTATGTCAAAGATATTAGGAATAGATTTAGGGACGACGAACTCGGCGATGGCCGTCGTTGAAGGTGGCGAGCCGAGAGTCTTGGAGTCGAGCGAAGGGGCGCGGACGACGCCGTCGGTCGTGGCCATTTCGAAGTCGGGCGAGCGCCTCGTTGGTCTTCTTGCCAAGCGGCAGGCGGTGGTGAATCCCCAGAACACGATTTCTTCGGTTAAACGACTGATCGGCCGGAAGTGGGGCGATAAAGAGGTGGTTCACGACCGGGAGTGGTTGCCCTTCGAGATGAAGGAATCGGACCGGGGCGGCGTCGAAATGAAGATGGCCGATCCGCCGGCCGGCGGATGGTACAAACCGGAAGAAATTTCGGCGATGGTCCTGCAGAAAATGAAAGCCGACGCCGAAGCCGCTTTGGGCGAGAAAATAGAGGAAGCAGTCATAACCGTGCCGGCTTATTTTGACGATTCCGAGCGGCAGGCGACCAAAAACGCCGGTGAGATCGCCGGTTTCAAAGTCCGCCGCATCATCAACGAACCGACGGCGGCGGCCCTCGCTTACGGCTTAAACAGGGAGAAAAACGAACAAATAGTCGTCTACGACTTCGGCGGCGGCACTTTTGACATTTCGGTACTGGAAGTGGGCGATGGAACGGTTGAGGTGAAAGCGACCGGCGGCGACATGCATTTGGGCGGCGACGATATCGACCGGCGGATTATCGAGTATCTCGTTAAGGAGTTCAAGAAACGGGAAGGGATGGACATTTCCAAGGATGCTCTGGCCCTCCAGCGCTTGAAGGAGGCGGCCGAACGGGCCAAGCACGAACTCTCGACCGTTCTTGAAACCGAAATCAACCTTCCTTACATTTCTTCCGATTCTTCGGGCCCCAAGCACTTTTTAATGAAGCTTACCCGGGCCAAGCTTGAGGATTTGGTAAAAGACCTTATTGAAAAATCGATCAAGCTCGTTGAGGAAACCGTTACCACCGCTCCACCCAAGGGGGCCGGTTTCAAGTTTTCCGACATCGATGAAATAGTTTTGGTCGGCGGCCAAACGCGGATGCCGGCGATTCAGGAGGCCGTCCAGAAAGTTTTCGGCAAGGCGCCGCACAAGGGTATCAATCCCGACGAAGTGGTGGCGGTCGGCGCCGCCGTCCAGGCGGGCGTTCTTCAGGGCGACGTCAAAGACGTTCTTCTTCTTGACGTGACGCCGCTTAGTTTGTCGATTGAAACATTAGGCGGCGTGGCGACACCGATGATTTCAAAGAACACCACCGTTCCGACCGGCAAAACCCAGATTTTCTCGACTGCCGCCGACAACCAGACCTCGGTTGAAGTTCATGTTTTACAGGGCGAGCGGCCGATGGCCGTCGACAACAAAACTCTCGCTCGTTTCATTTTGGACGGCATTCCGCCCGCGCCGCGGGGTGTGCCTCAAATTGAGGTTGCCTTCGATATCGACGCCAACGGCATCTTAAACGTCAAGGCGACCGATAAGGCCTCCAACAAAAGCCAATCGGTGAGAATCGAAGCGACTACCAGCTTGAGCAAGGAGGAAGTGGAACGGCTCAGAAAAGAAGCGGCCGAACACGCTTCCGAGGACCAGAAAAAGAAAGAGCTTATTGACGCGAAGAATCAGGCCGAGTCGCTCGTCTATCTTTCCGAGAAGAGCTTGAAGGACGCGGGCGATAAGGTGTCGGCCGACATTAAAAAAAGCGTCGGTGATAAGTCGGAAAACCTGAAGAAAATCATGGAAAGCGGTGATGCCGAAGCGATAAAGAAAGCAACGGCCGAACTCTCCGCCGAGCTCCAAAAAATAGGTCAGGTTTTGTATAATCAGAAAGATGGCAAACCCGACGGTAATTAAGCGGTCGGAAGAATCCGAGGAAGACAGGAGTTTTTGGAAAGTTTTGATTCTGGCGGTGCTGGGCGCCGGCTCGGTTTTTCTGTCGTTTTTTCTCTTTGATAAATTCCTTATCGAGGGGAATCTCACGCGGCTGCTGGGCAGCGTTATCTTCACCTTCGTTTTTCTCGCCTTGTTTGTTCTTCAGGTTTTCTTTACGAAGAGCCGGGCGAAAATCATAATTCTTTCTCTGATTCAGGCGCTTGCGCCCCTCCTTCTTTTTATCGAACGACTTTTTCCCTCCCCATCGGTTTTGCTTATTGTCGGGATTGGTCTTTTTTTCATTTTTCTCGCCGCGGCGGCCTCAAGAGGGAGAGAGAATATCGCAAACGGTCTGACCGTCCGATTTTTCCCGGTCGCCAAGGGTATTTTGAGCCGGGCGGTAGCCGGTCTTCTCATTGCTTTTTCTTTCCAGTTTTATCTCACTTATTTCGTCTGGGGCGGTTTTAACGAGAGTTTTTCGAGGCGTCTCGTCAACGACGCGCTCGCCGCTTCCGAACCGATAGTGAGAATCGTTCTCGCGGACGTTTCCTTTGACGGTACGGTTGATGAGTTTTTCCGGGATATTGCCGGGGACGAACTTCGGAAAATAAAGGTAGGAAGCGGCGGCGAGCAGGCGGCGGTCGAGTTCGAGAAACTTTTGCTGGCCGAGCAGGAAAAAATAATCGGCGAAATTTCCCTGACTCTTCAGGGGCAGGCCGAGAAAATCTTTGGACCGTTGAATCCCAAAAGCAAAATGAACGCGGAAGTTTTCAGAATCGTCAAAGATTACGTTGACGGGATTCCGCCGGCGACGAAGTCGGTTTTCAGCGTCGTCCTCGCCGTTTTGTTCTTTTTCTCGGCGAGAGGCATCGCTTTTTTCCTTTACTTTATCCCGGAGCTCGTTGCTTTCCTTATGTTCAAACTTTTGATTGTTACCGGCTTTGCTTACGTCAGCTTGGAATCGCGAAGCCGGGAGTTTATAATGCTTAGTTGAAAAATTCAAGCTTCAGCGTTAGAATTTTTCATTACTAAGCATTATCCTGAGCCTGTCGAAGGATTACAATAAATTAATGTAACTCTTCGACAAGTCTCAGAGTGCTCAATGTTGTGGTAAAATTTACTTCGCATTGGGCTCGTAAATTTTAACAACATTGGCATGACTGATTACTACAAAACATTGGGTGTAACAAAGAGTGCGAGCGAAGACGAAATCAAGAAAGCTTACCGGAAGCTGGCTCACAAATATCATCCGGATAAGCCGGAGGGGAACGAGCAGAAATTCAAGGAAATAAACGAGGCCTACCAGATTCTTTCCAATAAAGAAAAACGGGCCCAGTACGACCGCTTCGGCCGGGTTTTTTCCGTCGGAGGCGGACCCGCCTATGGCGGAGATGGCTTTGGATTTGAGGGTTTTCCCGGCGGTTTCAATTGGCGTTTTGACGAGGACATGTTCGATTTGGGTGACATGTTGGAAAATCTTTTCGTTCACTTCGGCGGGCCGCGGCGCCAAACTTATACCCAGGGTGCGGATATCGAGTTTTCGGTTCAGGTATCGCTTGAGGAGGCGTTCTCGGGAACGAAGTCAAAAGCGAAATTCAAAACGATGATTGCCTGCGATTCCTGTAAGGGCTTGGGTTATGACGAGAGCGCCGGCTTCTCCGGTTGCTCTCTCTGTCAGGGGCGGGGTGAAATAAAGGAGGAAAAGAAAACGTTTTTCGGTCATTTTGCTCAGGTTAAGACCTGTCCCGACTGCCGTGGGAGGGGAGAGGCGCCGAACAGAGTTTGCCGGGATTGCAAGGGCCTGGGCCGGGTTGTCGGTGAAAAGGAAGTGGATATTGGCATTAATCCCGGCGTTGAGGACGGCCAGATTATCAAAGTGAAAGGAGCGGGTGAAGCCGGCGAGCGCGAGAGTTCCGGCGGCGACCTTTACGTAACGGTCAAAATCAAGCCCCACCCCGTTTTCGAGAGAATCAAAAACGACCTTTACATGACGAAAGAGGTAAGAGTTACGGATGCTCTTCTTGGGCGGAAAATCAAAATCAAGGATATAAACGGCGAGAATTTCAATGTTTCGATTCCCAGCGATTTCAATTTCAAGGACAAGCTGCGGGTGCCGGGGCGGGGGATGCCGATTTTCGGTTTCAGCTCCAGCCGGGGCGACCTTTATATTTCTTTTACATTAAAGACGCCGAAAAAACTTTCCGAAAAAGCGAAAAAACTTCTCGGCGAGCTGGAGGAAGAGCTCTAATCGTTCTTTTTCCGTTTCCCCACCTACATTGCTATCGCAAGGTAAGTGGGGAAAGTATTTTTATTGACAAGTCCGCCAAAATAATTTAAAAATAGAAGTAGCGCAACGCATACTCCGACCTACGAGGAGGTGGGAGATGGACAAGCAAGCCGTGACACTCGGGACGCTGACGGTAGAAACTGACAGCGTCGCTATCGCGGAGCTCGAACCGGGAACCGTCATCGATCTCTTCACAGGCAACGATAACCCCACCTACAAGGTGGTGGTCACTTCTCCCGAGGATGGAGAGGTCGTCGTGGAGGGGAAGGTCGGTCTACGAAACGAGCGGCCGTGGTGCGCAACCCTCGCCACCTTCCCGAACCTGAAGCCGCTGCCGGGTCGCATCGTGACGGGAAGCGGCCTGAAGTTCTACCTGCACGCGGGTGGAACTGTTCAGGTCCTCGAAGTCACGGATTTCACCGTCCGGGACAAAAAGGAGGACCTCGAGGAAGTCAATCGCCTCATCAAGGCGGCCGCCCACTAGCGGCGGTTCCGCACCCGCAAAGGAGGGGCGTTCCGGCCACGGTCGGAACGCCCCTTGACATTTACATTGGCGGTAGTATTATGGAGTTAATCCGCAGACAGTAGGCATTCAATAAGGCCTGCCGAGGAGCACGCGAATGTCTGCGGCCAGAAGGCCGTTTTTAGTTATCGGCATTAATCGGTCAAAATCAGCATAAATCAGCGGTTCATGAAGACAAAGGAACAGAAAATCAGGGACATCGAGAGAGGGACGGCCGACTTAAAAAACAGCAAAACCGTCCTCGTTCTTGACTTTACCGGTACGCCGGTCGGCCGCCTCAACGATTTAAGAAGGGCGGCTCGGGGGGCGGGCGGAGTTTTTCGGGTCGTCAAAAAGCGCCTTCTGAAGCTTGTTTTCGGCAAAGAAAATATCGACTTCGAGCCCAAGAACTTCGAAGGCCAAGCCGGAGTTGTTTTTTCGCCCCAGGAGGTTTATGAAACGTCTTCTTTGATTTATAAAAGCGTCGAAGGCACGGATACTTTCAAGTTTCTCGGCGGTTTCGACATTGGCGGAAAAAAATTCATCGAGGGCGAGGAGATTGTCAAACTTGGCCGGCTGCCTGGTAGGGAAGTGCTTTTGGGTCAGTTGGTTGGTATGATTGCCGCTCCTTTGAAGATGTTTATGCAGGCGTTGAACGAAAAGGCGAAAAGGTCGTGAATTTCTACGAATGCGCACTAATTGGTGTATTAGTGTTCATTCGTTAGGTGTTAGTGATAATTAGTAAATTTATGGAAAATAAATTCAGCGACATAATCGAAAAAATCGAAAAGTTGACGGTTGTTGAACTGGCCGAACTGGTGAAGGCGCTCGAAGAGAAATTCGGAGTTTCGGCGGCGATGGCGGCGGCGCCCGCTGCGGGCGATGCTTCAGGGAGCAAGGAAGAAAAAACTTCTTTCAATGTTCTCTTGAAATCCAGCGGCGACTTGAAAATAAACGTCATCAAAATAGTGAAAGAAGCCGCCGGTGTCGGCTTGAAGGAAGCGAAGGACTTGGTTGAGGGAGCGCCGAAGGTGGTAAAGGAGGGACTGAAGAAAGAGGAAGCGGAAGAGTTGAAAAAGAAATTGGAGGAAGCCGGCGCAACGGTTGAGTTGCAATAAGCGAGCATAAAAAATAGTTTCGAGAGACGTGGCCATGGATTTTGTGACTTGCTGGATTCAAGTTTGTTCAATCTAACTCTTGGTCTCTCTCACCTATATTTTCTGCTCTCATATGCTATAATATTCATTACAAAAAGGTGCTGTCAGCAGTCCGAAGGAGTGAGGCCTGTCCGCTTCTGGCGGAGGATTGCAAACAGCGCCTTTTTTGTTTTACCTTAATAGGAAGGGCTCATAACTCAGTGGTAGAGTGCTTGCATCACACGCAAGAAGTCGGGGGTTCGAATCCTCCTGAGCCCACCAACAATTGAAATAATTCGGCCTTTCGGTTGTACTAAGCATATGAGGAGGCGCGTTTACCACGTTACGTATGGATGACAGGAGTGACGAGAAGATTGTTTCAGCGGTTCAGAGAGGGGACGCCGAACCCTTCGCTCTTTTAGTTAAGCGTTACGAGGCAAAAATGATGCGTTACGCCAATAAGTTTTTTCTCAACAGGGTGGATGCGGAAGACGCCGTCCAAGACGTTTTTTTAAAGGCTTACGCGAATATCCGCGATTTTGACGTGAAAAGAAGCTTTTCCCCGTGGCTTTATCGGATAGCTCACAACGAGTTTATCAACGTGATTAAGAAAAAGCACCGGGAACATTTTTTATTTTTTTCTTTTGATAGTATTTTACCGCATTCGCTGCCGGAAGGCGGCACGGATAACGAAGCAGTGAAGCAGGAAATAAAGGATGTTCTAAATAGGTCGCTCGACAAAATAAATATTCGTTATCGGGAACCGCTTATATTGCACTACTTTGAAGGAATGAGTTATCAAGAAATTGCCGAGGTGCTTAAGGTACCGGTTTCGACGGTTGGCGTCCGATTGATGCGGGGCCGGCAAATTCTAAAAAAATCCATGACTTAATTATGGAAAAAGAAAAGAAAGAAAAAACAATAAGAGAAAACATCATAGAGAAAATAAAAAGCGGCGAGGTACACATGCGGCCGCGGTGGCATTTTATTCTCAAAACCCTTTTGGCCGTTGTGGGAATAACGATTATCGTTTTGGCGTTGCTTTATCTTATAAGTTTTTCTCTTTTCATTCTCCGGCAAAACGGCGTTTGGTTCATTACGGTTTTCGGCTCTCGCGGGATTGGCCGGTTTTTCGCGTCTCTTCCGTGGGTTATTATCATCTCAGGTGTCGTTTTCGTGGCAATTTTGGAAATTTTAGCAAGAAGATATTCGTTTGTTTATCGAAAGCCGCTTCTTTATTCTTTAATCGGCATAGTAGTGATTGTCTTGGCCGGCGGCTTTTTCGTGTCGCGCGTCGGTATTCACGAAAAGTTTTTCCGACTGGCCGAAGAAAAAAGGTTGCCGATTGGCGGAGCACTCTACGAAAGATATGTCATGCGAGATTTCAAAGACATTTATCCGGGAACTTTCGTCGCCACTACTACCGAGGGTTTTCAGTTGACCGATGTAAACGGGAGAACTTTCACGGTGAAATTATCTCCTCGCACGCGTTTTCCCTTTGGCGCCGAATTCGTTTCCGGGGACAATATTGTGGTGTTCGGAGATATGAAAGGCAATGTCATTGATGCATTTGGCATCCGGAAAATCGAAGATAAAAATGTTACTTTCCGGCCGCGTCCGTCGCGGAATTCGCTTCCTTTACAGCCTCGCTCGTTTGAGTTTTGAAATAAAAGTTGTCGACCGGTTGTATTAATAAGCAAAGGTCGGCAGAGTTAAAATCCAATTAAATTCTTATGAAGAAGAAAATATTCTTTTATACTGTCTTGTCAGCGATGCTTCTCGGTCTTGTCGGCGTGAGCACTGTTTCGGCCCACGGCTGGTTTGGCGGTTCCGCCGGTGCTTCACCGGCGCAGATTGCCGAACGGCAGGCGGCTGTGTTTCAGTATCAAGCCGGTTTGCTCGGTATAAACGTGGATGAAATGAAAACTGCCTGGGCGAAAGGAAAGTCGTTGAGAGATATTGCAGGCGAGAGAGGTATTACCGACGAAGAACTGCGGGCAAGAACGGAAGAAGCGAGAAAAACACAGATGCAGGAGCATATGAAGATTTTGGTTGATAGCGGCGTTATTACCCAAACGCAAGCGGATGAGCGGCTGCAATTTATGAATGAGGCACGCACGCTTGGGCCGTGCGGCTTTGGAAAGGGTTTTCATGGCCGGTTTTAGGATAATAAACGAGGACGCAAACTTTCCCCGCACCACGCGGGGAAAGTTTGCGTTGCGCGACGTTAAGCCATTTTTGCGCAAAGTTAAAAAATTCATTGTTGCGCACAAAATCATAAGCGGAGTAATTGCAATTGCGGTTGTTGCCGCGGGCTATCAAGTTTATGGGTTTCTTGCGGACGATTCCGGCGGTTCTCGTTATATTCTTTCAACCGCGAAGAGAGGGACGATTACCGTGTCGGTTTCGGGTAGCGGTCAGGTTTCGGCTTCGAACGAAGTGAATATAACGCCAAAGGTCTCCGGCGATATAGTCTATGTTGGGGCAGAAAATGGCGCGGAAGTTAGAGCCGGTTCGCTTATCGCTCAAATCGATGCCGGGGAGGCGCAGAAAACCGTGAGGGATGCCGAGATGAGCCTGGAAAGCGCCAAGCTCGCTCTCGAAAAATTCAAGTTCGAAAACTCCGAGGGGAAAATGGAGTCCGACTTAACCAAGACTTACGACGACGGTTTCAACGTTGTCGCCAATACTTTTCTTGATTTACCCGTGATAATGTCGGGGCTTACGGATGTTCTTTTCGACAGCGATTTCAACACCAGCCAGTCCAACATCGATTATTATTCCGGTTCGGCCTCGACCTATGACGAGAAAGCGTCGCTTTATCGCAATAGCGCCCATGAGGCTTATCAAACTGCCCGGACCGCTTACGATGCCAACTTCGAAAATTACAAATCGGAAACCAGGTTTTCCGAAGCCAGCGCGATCGAATTGCTCATTGGTAAAACCTACGATACAACCAAACTCGTTGCCGAGGCGGTGAAGAGCGCCACCGATTTGATTCAATTTTATCGGGATAAACTTACCGAGCGCAATATTATGCCTCAATCTTTATCCGGCACCCACATCACCGGTTTGAATACCTACACCGGTCAAGCCAGTAATCACCTCCTGAGTCTGTTTTCCGTAATTCAATCGATTCAGAACGCTAAGGACGCTTTTGTGAAGGCCGGTTTCGATCTGCAATCGCAGGAACTTTCCGTCAAACAGCGTGAGAATTCGCTTCTGGATGCGAAAGAAAAACTTGCCGATTACTACGTCCGGGCGCCGTTTGACGGCGTCATAACGGGCTTGAGCGTGAAAAGAGGCGATTCCGTTTCTTCTGCTTCAACGTTGGGAACGCTGATTACCAAGAACAAGGTAGCCGGAATATCCTTAAACGAAGTCGACGTAGCTCAGGTGAAAGCCGGCGAGAAGGCCATCCTTACTTTTGATGCCGTTCCCGGCCTTACTGTTACCGGTGAGGTTGCGGAAGTCGATATGGTCGGCACGGTTTCCCAAGGCGTTGTCACTTATATCGTCAAGATTGTTTTTGACGCGCAGGACGAGAGAGTAAAACCGGCGATGAGCGTTTCAGCGGACATTATTACCGAAACCAAGGCTGACATCCTCGTAGTTCCGAATTCGGCGGTTAAGATTCAGAACAACAGGTCTTTTGTGGAAGTTTTGGCCGGAGATAATGCTTCGGGGGTGCCCCGTAGTCAGAGTGTCGAAACGGGCATTTCGAACGATGAGTTCATCGAAATCGTTTCCGGCTTGAACGAAGGAGACGCCATCGTGGTCCGGACGGTACAAGGAAGCGTTTCACAGACAACAAACTCCGTGAGCCGGCAAAATGGTAGCGGTGGCCTTCCTTCGTTTGAAGGCGGAATCAGGATTTTGAGATGATTCGGACGGAAAACATCACGAAAGTTTACAGGACGGTTTCCTCGAAAAACTCCGCCCAAACAATAGAAACTCCCGCGCTGAAAGGCGTAAGTTTTACCATTGAGGACGGGGAATTCGTGGCCATTATGGGGCCGTCGGGGTCGGGCAAATCGACGCTGATGCACATTATCGGTTGTCTCGATACGCCGACGGACGGCAAGTATTTTTTGGATGGCCGCGACGTTTCCGGGTTTTCCGACGATGAGTTGGCTGACATTCGCAGCCAAAAAATCGGTTTTGTGTTTCAGGCCTTTAATCTTTTGCCGCGGACGACCGTTGTGCGCAACGTAATGCTCCCCCTCATCTATGCCGGTGTTTCAGGGCAGAGACGCGAAGAAGAAACGACTAGGGCGTTGCGCGATTCCGCCTTTCCTCAAGAGTTTTGGAATTATCGCTCCAACGAGCTCTCGGGCGGGATGATGCAGAGAGTTGCTATCGCCCGGGCTCTCGTCAACAACCCAAAACTTATTTTGGCCGATGAACCAACGGGGAACCTCGATACCGAAACCGGCGAGATCGTTCTCGGCGCGTTTCAGAAGCTTCATCAGGAACAAGGCCGGACCATTATTCTCATTACCCACGAGCTGTATATCGCCGAGCACGCCGAGCGCATCATTCACGTTCGCGACGGAAAAATTATGGACGACAGCACGGTTAGAAACAGCCGGCTTATAAAAAATTATTTGCAGTAGTTGTGAAATTGGAAGATATCGCACAAGAAACGTATACCGCTTTCACTGCCAACAAGGTAAGGTCGGCTCTCACCGTTCTTGGTATTGTTATCGGTATTGGTTCCGTCATCGCTATGGTTTCCATCGGCGAGGGGACGGCCGGCTCGATTGAAGCAAACATTACGAGCTTGGGCTCGAATTTACTCACTGTTTCTCCGGGCGCGGCGCAAGGAAATAGGGGATTTGTTTCTCTCGGTCGCGGCTCGGTGCAAAGTCTGACCGAAGATGATGCCAATGCGCTTCGCGGTATTTCAGGCGTTGCCTCCGTTTCGCCGGAATATCAGGGGCGGTTCCAGATCGTTTCTCAGACCGGAAACAACACTAACGCGACCGTTGTCGGCGCCACGGCCGAATATGTTTCGGTCCACAACATCTCCGTTATACAGGGTTCGTTCGTCACCGACCAGCAGGTTCGAAGCTTGGGCCGCGTTGCGGTGCTCGGTTTCACTGTGGCGCAGGACCTTTTTAAGGAAGACAATCCGCTGGGGAAAACGATTCGTATAAACAAAACCAACTTTAAGGTTATCGGTCTTTTGGAAACCAAGGGCGGTTCTTCTTTTCAGAGTTCCGACAATATGGTTTTTGTTCCTCTCACCTCCATGCAAAAGGTTCTTGCCGGCGCCGACTACCTTTCGAGCATCGCGATTTCGGTTTCGGAAAAAGAGCAGATGGATTTCGTCAAAGAAGAATCGACGTCACTGCTTATCGGGAGACACCGGATTTCGCCGGAGTTGCCGGATTTTTCGATTACTTCTCAAGAGGATATTCTCGAATCGCTCACGGAGGTTACCGACACTTTCACCGCTTTTCTTGCCGCGATAGCCGGTATTTCACTTCTTGTCGGGGGCATTGGTATTATGAATATGATGCTCACGACCGTTACCGAGCGGACACGCGAGATCGGTCTTCGCAAGGCCGTCGGCGCAAAGGGTCGCGATATCTCGATTCAGTTTCTCACCGAGGCGGTCATGCTCACTCTTTTAGGGGGAATAATCGGCGTTGGATTGGGCTGGGTCATTGCGATGCTTGTTTCTCATTTTGCGGATATTCCCACGAAGATTTCAGTGCGGTCGGTGTTTCTCGCTTTCGGAGTGTCGGCTGTAATAGGAATCGTTTTCGGTTATTATCCCGCTCGCCGAGCTTCGCGATTGAATCCTATTGAGGCATTAAGGTATGAATAGGTGTGGGGGTAAACTGTTGAAAACTTAGGGTCCAGAAATTAAACAATCCGCATAAACAAAAGGTTTTTGATGCCGCCGGTCGGGCGGATTTTTGTTTTTGACTTAAAAGGGAAGTGGGTTAGTATTTAATGAAAGTGGGGAATTGTGGATAAGTATGGGGATAACCCCCAAATCTGGGGATAAGAGACCCCTGGAGGCAACTCTTCGATGAGTCTCAGAGTGCTCAAATTTAAAATTCTTCACTTCGTTCAGAAATAAATTCGGCATGCTACTAGGAGAATACAAACACAATTTGGATACGAAAGGACGGCTGGCGATACCGGCGAAATTCCGCAGTGACCTGTCGAGTGGAGCGATTATCACTCGCGGACTCGACCGGTCGCTTTTCGTTTTCGGAACGGGTGAGTGGGAAAATCTGGTCAAGAAACTGACTTCACTGCCGCTTGCCCAAGCGAATTCCCGCGCTTTTGTCCGGTTGATGCTCGCCGGGGCGAGCGATGTTGCGCTTGATAGCCAAGGTCGGATTCTTATCCCCGATTATCTGCGGGAATATGCGGGCTTAAAGAAACAGGCGGTCGTTGCCGGTCTTTATAACCGGATTGAGATTTGGGACGCGGATGTTTGGAGGCAATACAAGTCGAAGACGGAAGCCGCTTCCGACGAAATAGCGGAAAAACTGGGAGAGCTGGGAATATAATGTCGCATCAGCCGGTTCTTTTAGAAGAAGTAATAAAAGTTTTAGACCCCAAGTCCGGAGAATTTTTCATAGACGGTACCTTGGGCGGCGGCGGTCATGCGAAAGAAATCATTAACAAAATCGAACCAAACGGAAAATTTCTCGGCGTCGATTGGGACGAAACGGCGATTGAGAAATTTAGGTCATCAGTCATTAGTCATAGGTCATCCGTCATTTTGGTAAACGATAACTACAAAAACATTCCGATGATATTGAAAGAAAAGAAATTTAAAAAAGCCGATGGGTTGCTTTTGGATTTGGGCTTTTCTTCCGAACACCTCGAAAGTTCGGAACGGGGTTTCAGTTTTCTCCGCGATGAACCTCTTTTTATGACTTACTCCAAAGAAACGAAGCCGGCTTATCGGGTCTTAAGCGAAGAGAGCGAATTTAATCTCAAACAAATAATCAAGGAGTTCGGCGAGGAAAGATTCGCCGGCAGAATTGCCAAGGCGATAAAAAAGAATTTGCCGATTTTGACTTCCGGGAAGTTGGCGGCGGTCGTTGCGAGCGTTGTGCCGAAAAATTACGAGCGGGGGAGAATCCATCCGGCGACGCGGACATTCCAGGCCTTGAGAATTTTTGTGAACCGGGAGCTGGAAAGCCTGAAAACCGTTTTGGAAGAAATTCCTTTAATCTTGAATCCCGGCGGCCGGCTCGCGGTAATATCTTTTCATTCCCTGGAAGACCGGGTTGTCAAAAACCGTTTCCGTGATCTCAAGAACGAGGGTCTCGCCGAGCTTTTGACTAAGAAACCGATAACCGCGGAGGCCGAGGAGGTTCGTCTAAATCCCCGAAGTCGATCGGCCAAACTAAGAGCAATGAAGCTTTTATGACGATTATCAAACCATCGGAATACGGCCGATATGTCAGGTTTCTCGCCATCATTTTCGGCATTCTTCTCTCCGGCGGTATTTTTTATATTTTTCAATACAACGCCCTTGTCGATGTTCGGTTTGAGATAAGCTCTTTGAAGGACAGTATTGTCGGATTGGAAGCGGCAAACGCCGACCTAAAAAACAATCTTTATGAGGCGGTTGAACCGGAAAAACTCCAATCCTTCGCCAGAGATAACGGTCTTATTCTCGAGAAAAACCCCAAATTTTTATCAAGCGACAAATGGCTTTCCGATTCCTCGCGCTAATAACGCTCTTTTTCGTCTCCTACGGCGTATTGGGCTACAATCTCTACAATCATCAGATTTTAAAGAGGGATTATTACTTCGAGAAAGCCGAAGCGCGAAGCAATTTTCAAAAAGAACTTGAATTAAGGCGCGGCCAGATTTTTTTGACCGACCGGGAGAGTGAGCCGACTGCCATTGCCCAAAACCGGAATTATCCGGCTGTTTTTGCCTCACCCAAGGAAATCGAGGATGCGGCGGAAGCCGCCGAGCTCCTTGCTCCCATCGTCGGCAAGGACAAGGCGAAACTCGCGGCGGCTTTCGAAAACAAGGAAAGCCAGTTTTATCCGCTCATTGACAGAGCGACTGAGGAACAGGTAAAAGCGGTGGAAAATTTGGAACTTGAAGGAGTTTACGTCAACGAAAGGCAATATCGTTTTTATCCGCTAAACAACTTAGTTTCTCATGTTTTGGGTTTTGTCGGCGTGAATGAAAATGCCGCCGTGCCGACCGGTCTTTATGGTATTGAGCGATTAAAGAACAGCGAGCTTCTCGACGAAAAAGACGTCAATCTCACGATTGACGTCAATCTTCAGCGCGAATCGGAAAAAGTTCTCGGCGACCTTGTCCGGGAATTTGAAGCGGTCGGCGGGACGGTGATTGTGGAAGAACCCATGACCGGGAAAATTTTTGCTTTTGCTTCGGCGCCCGACTTCAATCCCAACTCTTACAGCGAATATCCGGTGAAAAATTTTCTAAACCCGGGCGTTTCCGGCATTTACGAGCCCGGCTCGGTTTTTAAGGTGATTACGATGGCTTCCGGTATCGACCTTGGCGTCATCACGCCCGAGACGGTCTATGTCGACAAGGGGGAAATTACCTTGAATGGTAAAACCATCGAGAATTGGGACAAAAAGGCCTACGGTGAAATCACGATGACGAACGTCCTTGAGCGTTCCGTAAACACCGGCGCTGTTTTTGCCGAAAGCCAAATCGGTCACGAAAATTTTCTGGAGTATATTAAGAAATTCGGTTTTGGGGAAGTAACCGGTATAGATTTGCCGGACGAGGCGATTGGAAGTTTGAGAAGTTTGGAACGGAAAGATGTCCGGGAAATCGATTTTGCCACTGCCTCTTTCGGTCAGGGGCCGGCGGTAACTCCCATTCAGCTTGTAAACGCCTATGCGGCGGTAGCAAACGGCGGGGTGCTGATGCGTCCTTACGTTGACGCAACGGACGAACCGGAAGTGATAAGACGGGTGATAAGCGAAGAAGCGGCTGAGCAGGTGACTAAAATGATGGAGTCGGCGGTGGATAAGGCCGAAGTGGCGGCAATTAAGGGTTACCGGATAGCCGGCAAGACCGGCACGGCCCAGGTGCCGGATTTCGAGAGAGGCGGCTACAGTGACGAACTCATTCACAACTTTGTCGGTTTCGCCCCGGCTTCGGATCCGCGGTTCGTTATCCTTATCAAAATCGATAAGCCGAAAAGTCCGCTCGCGGGGATTACCGTCGTGCCGGCTTTTCGGAAACTTACCGAGTTTGTCTTGAATTATTATCATATCGCCCCAGACAGGGTAGAATAGAAGATGGATATGAAATTTATCTTTTTGCCGATGTTAAAATTCTTGATGCGGTGGCTCGCCGAGCTCACCCTTGCCCGTTATGAACCGGGGATTGTCGGCATTACCGGCAGTGTCGGTAAAACTTCGATCAAGGCGGCGGTGAAGGCGGTTTTGGGGAGTGACCGCCGGGTGCGGGCCTCCGGCAAGAGTTTTAACAATGAGCTGGGGCTGCCCCTTACCGTTTTGGGCGATTGGGAATCGACTGAAGGTTTGTTTTTCTGGCCGAAAGTTTTAATAGCGGGAATTGCGCAGCTTATCGTTAAAAATCCGTTTTATCCCCACATCATCGTTTTGGAATACGGCGTCGACCGGCCCGGCGACATGGATTATCTCCTCCGCATTGCCCGACCGCAGATAGGTATCGTGAGCGCCTTGGGAGACATTCCCGTCCACGTCGAGTTTTTCACCGGACCGGAAGCGGTGCGCCGCGAAAAAGCGAAGATGGTCGGCGTCCTGCCCGTCACCGGTTTTGCGATTCTAAACGGCGACGAGCCGGCGGTCATGGAAATGAAAACGGAAACGCGGGCTCATCCTCTGACTTTCGGTTTTTCCCGCGGGGTCGAGATGCGCGTTTCCGGTCTGCAAAACCGTCTCGATAAAAATTTCAGAGGTCTTTCTTTCAAACTCTCTTACGGCGGTGAGAGCGTGCCGGTGAAAATCGAGGGAGTTTTCGGCAAATCCTACGCTTATGCGGCCGCCGCCGCCTGCGCCGCCGGTTTGATTTACGGTATGAATCTCGGTAGAATGGCGGAAGCACTTTCGGCATACAAGCCCGTGCCGGGCCGGCTCTGTCTCGTCCCCGGCATAAAAGAAACCTTTCTTATTGACGACACTTACAATTCTTCGCCCGCCGCCGCCTATGAAGCTCTCCGTGTTTTGGGCGGGCTAAAAGCAAAACGGAGGGTAGCCGTTTTGGGCGATATGCTTGAGCTTGGTAAGTACACGATGGAAGCGCACGAGAGCGTGGGTAAGCTCATTCCCAAGAACGCCGACATCTTGATTACCGTCGGCAGTCGGGCGAAATTCATCGCTGAACGGGCGGTAAAATCCGGTTTTTCCAAGAAAAAGATAATGACCTTTATGGATGTGGGCGAAGCCGGCCTGGAACTCCAGCGGAAGATGCAGAAAGGGGATTTGATTTTGGTCAAGGGCTCGCAGTCGGTCCGAATGGAAAAAGTTGTGAAGGAGGTGATGTTGGAACCCCAAAAAGCGGGGGAACTCCTCGTTCGCCAGAGTCCCGTCTGGTTCCGGAAGCGCGGGTTATATGGATAGAAATAGCTCCCAGCCCCACACCAATTGAGTTTCGTGTTTGAAAATTGGAAATTAGAAATTGAAAATTGTGTTTGCTCTCATCGTCTAGTGGCCTAGGACACTAGGTTCTCATCCTAGAAACCGGGGTTCGATTCCCCGTGAGAGCACAAACAAAGACTAATCTACCTTTTCTAAAGTTAAGGTTTTTATTTCCTTTAATCTATTGACGTTTGACGTCGATAGATTTTTCAACCACTTCATTGTGTCTTTTCTGTATTGTTCCGGTCCATCGAAAAACTCTTCTAGAAATTTTCTTTGCGTTACCGATGGGAAATTTTTCTTACCAATGTAGTCTAAGTAACTACTCCATCGATATTTCTCCAGCAAATTTATAGATTTATTGATGTTAGACGTCGATAATATTCTTTTTCGCCACTCCGGTGCAGCTAAATCCAAAGGATTTAGATGAATATAGTAAGGGAGATGAATAAAATAGGCTTCGTCTTTTATTAATACAGATTTATATTTTCCCTCGAACAATCTTCCTGATCTTTTATATCTATTGTTGAAATATTTAGCATACCCGCCATTTAACTTTTTTATAAATTCCGACAAACCATTTTTTCTCCTCGGTTTTAAGAGGAGATGGTAGTGATTTGGCATTAAACAGAAAGCTAGAATTTCTACTAACAGTTTCCTTGGCTCTCTCTGTCTAATATATTGACGTTTGACGTCAATATATTCGTTTTTGAAATTATAGCCCACATTGAACGCGGGTTTTTCGTCGTTGAATTCAAATAAGTTGTGAATAAAACGCAAATGATCTTTGTCGTCGAGAAAAATTTTTCTCTTATCAGTTCCCCGGTTTAAAACATGATAAACTTCTATTCTCGCCATGTATTTTCATCTTAATCTATTGACGTCAAACGTCAATAGATTTTGGATTGTTTAGAAGTTTCTCCCGGAACTGCTAAAAAGTTTAATCAGTTCTTCAGGTTTGTATTCCTCAATAATCAAGTCGGCACCGGTGAGATTTTGGCCGAGGTGATTGTTTTTGGCTACACAGTAGAACCCACCTGTTTTGGCGGCTCTAACGCCGCTTTCAGCGTCTTCAAAAACGACACATTCCTCCGGTTTGAGGTTTAATTTTTGAACCGCCAGTAAAAATATTTCCGGGTTTGGTTTGCTTAAGGTTATGTCATCGGCGAAAACGGCTACCTCAAAAATTTCCAAGAGGTCTTTAGCAAGAAGTTCGGCGGTGCTTTTAGTGGCCGATGTGGCTAAGGCTAGTTTTGTGCCCTGGGCCTTGAGCATTGTAAGCAGTTGTTGAGCGTGAGGTTGAAGGACCGGCGGCTCGTTGCGGATTATATCCATCACGATACTGTCTTTTTCGCGGCTCAAAGCGTGGGCATCGAGGTTATTCCTGTTCCTTTTCCCGGTAACCAGTTCTATAAAGAAGATATTCTTCTTGCCGCTGTGTTCCTCTATTTCTTCTTTAGACAACTCAATTCCATATTTTGAGAACAATTTTATCCACGCCTTTGTGTGTAAGGCGGAAGTATCAATCAGAGTACCGTCCAGGTCGAAGACTGCTCCTTTCTTCATCGTTTTATCTTATAATAAAACAGTAAGATGAAAAAGCATTCTAAGGTCGGGAACAAACCGGGCAGGCCGGCTTACCGCACGTCGGCAACCTTCCGTTACCGGAAACACGTTCAAACAAAACATGGGTATTCTATACGTCGTCGCAACGCCAATCGGCAATCTTAAAGACATCACCTTTCGGGCGCTCGAGACGCTCCGCGACGCCGACTTGATTTCGGCGGAGGACACCCGGGTGACTAAGAAACTTCTGAACCACTACGGCATAAGGACGAGAGTTTTGCGTTACGATGAGCACGTTGGCCCGAAAGTTTACGACGAAGTGGCGGAAGTTTTGGCGGCTGGGAAATCCGTCGCTCTGGTCTCTGACGCCGGCACGCCGGGCATTTCCGACCCCGGGCCGCGCCTCATTGAGTTTTTGAAAAGCCGGCTTCCCGACCTCAAAATCGTTCCTATTCCGGGCGCGGCCGCTCTTGTGACGGCTCTCTCGGCTTCCGGTTTGAACGCCGATGAATTTACCTTTCTGGGCTACCCGCCCCATAAAAAGGGGAGGCAGAAATTTTTCGGGGAGATGCTCGGTATCAAAGTCCGGCCGCTCGTACTTTATGAATCGCCGCACCGCTTGCAGAAAACCCTTGAAAGCCTGGCCGAGATTTTCGGCAAAGACAGGGAAATCGTCGTCGCCCGCGAACTTACCAAGATTTACGAAGAGGTTTGGAAGGGGAGCGTGGAGGAGGCGAAGGAGCATTTCACCGGCGAGCGCAAAAGAGGCGAATTCGTTTTAATAATTCCGTAAATTTCAATGATTAAAAGATTATTCGATGTTGTCGGTTCAATTTTCGGATTGATTTTCATTTTGCCGTTTACGCCCTTTATTGCGCTTGCCATCGTTCTCGAGAGCGGTTCTCCGGTTATCGTGAAACTTGACCGGGTGAGCAAAGGAAAAGTTATCAAGGTTTATAAGTTTCGGTCGATGGTCCGGGGGGCGCGTGAGTTGAAGAAAAATCTGGCTCACTTGAACGAACGGGACGGCCCGTTTTTTAAAATCAAAGACGACCCGCGCCTTACAAGAGCGGGAAAGTTCCTGCGGAAGTTCCGGTTAGACGAATTCCCGCAATTTTTGAATGTTT
>CAZUMB010000001.1:7569-30883 GCA_964621575.1 uncultured Candidatus Saccharibacteria bacterium | reverse complement strand
ATGAAGAAGAAGAGCGTCGCCCCAAAGACGACGAGCCGCTTACCGCTCTGGCTTTCAAAGTTGCGACCGACCCTTACGTCGGCGCCCTTACCTTTTTCCGGGTTTATGCCGGGACGATGAAGCGCGGCACCTATATTTTGAACGCGACCAAGGATTCGCAGGAACGAATCGGCCGGATGGTGCGCTTACACGCCAACCATCGCGAGGAAGTGGAAGAAATTTACGCCGGCGACATCGGGGCGCTTGTCGGCTTGAAGGACACAACGACCGGCGATTCGCTCACCGACCCCGACTATCCGCTCATCCTCGAAAAAATCACTTTCCCCGAACCGGTTATTTCCGTCCGGATTGAGCCGAGAACGAAGGCCGACCAGGAAAAAATGGGCATTGCTCTTCACCGTCTTCAGGAAGAAGACCCGACTTTCAGGGTCGGGGGCGACGCCGAGACCGGCGAGACGATTATTTCCGGCATGGGCGAGCTCCATTTGGAGATTATCGTTGACCGGATGAAGCGCGAGTTCAAAGTGGAGGCGAACGTCGGCCGGCCGCAGGTCGCTTATCGGGAAACGGTAAAGACGGCGGCGGAGGCCGAAGGGAAATACATTCGCCAGTCGGGAGGCCGCGGCCAGTACGGCCACGTATGGCTCCGGCTTGAACCGCTCGAAAAAGGAACCGGCTTTGAGTTCGTCAACGCGATAAAAGGCGGCATTATTCCCCAGGAATTCATTCCGGCCGTCGAAAAAGGCGTCC
The DNA here is from genome assembly GCA_964621575.1 of uncultured Candidatus Saccharibacteria bacterium. Lineage (GTDB taxonomy): Bacteria > Patescibacteriota > Minisyncoccia > UBA6257 > GWB1-50-10 > CAZGHF01. The sequence goes on along the minus strand of CAZUMB010000001.1, from coordinate 30,133 downwards.
GCGAGACGCTCGGGAAAGGCGTCGTCGCCGGCTATCCGGTAACCGACGTCAAGGTTACTCTCTACGACGGTTCTTTCCACGAAGTGGACTCTTCGGAAATCGCTTTCAAAATCGCCGCGGCAATGTCTTTTCAGGAGGCAGCCCGCCGGGCGAAACCCGTTTTACTCGAGCCGATTATGAAAATCCAGGTTATCGTGCCGCCGGACTTTTTGGGCGAGGTAACCGGGGATGTGAGCTCGAAGCGCGGCAAAATCAAGGCGATGGGCGAGCGGGGAAACATCCGGCTCATCGACGCTCTCGTGCCGCTTTCGGAAATGTTCGGTTACTCGACGACGCTCCGTTCGATGACTCAAGGCCGGGCCTCTTTTAACATGGAATTTTCCCACTACGAGGAGGTGCCGCAGAGCGTTGCCCAAGCCATCATCGAGGGTAAAAAGAGGTAACTTGACAGTTCCTGAAACTTGGTTAAAATTAATCTTGCGTTCCAAAAAATAAGGTCGAAAACATAAATATTTACGCGAGCCACAGGCGAGCAAATTACCACTTAGTTACAACTTAGTTACTGCTTGATTATAGTGCGTAACTTATGGTAATTAAGTAGTAACTTGCTTAACCTAAAGGTTTCGCGATTTAATTCAAAGTATGGCAGAAAAAGAGAAATTCGAGCGGACAAAGCCCCACGTAAACGTGGGCACCATCGGTCACGTTGACCACGGTAAGACCACCCTTACGGCGGCTATTACTCACGTTCTTCACTTGAAGGGTCTTATCAAGAAAGTGGAGACGGTTGACCAAATCGACAATGCTCCAGAAGAGAGGAAGAGGGGAATCACTATTGCTCTTCACCACTCGGAATATGAGTCGGAAAAGAGGCACTACGCCCACATTGACGCGCCGGGTCACGCCGATTATATCAAGAACATGATTACCGGCGCCGCCCAGATGGATGGCGCTGTTCTCGTGGTCTCGGCGGCCGACGGTCCGATGCCTCAGACGCGGGAGCACATTCTTCTTGCCCGTCAGGTCGGTGTGCCGGCCATCGTCGTCTTTTTGAACAAAGTGGACATGGTTGACGACCCCGAACTGGTTGACCTTGTCGAGTCCGAGATTCGGGAACTTTTGAAAAAGTACGAATTCCCGGGCGATACGACCCCGATTATCCGCGGTTCGGCTCTGAAAGCTCTTGAGGCAAAATCCGCCGACGAGGAAACGGCCAAGCCGATTCTCGATTTGGTGAAAGCCCTGGATGAGCACATTCCCGAGCCGGTTCGGGAAACCGACAAGCCGTTTTTGATGCCCATCGAGGACATTTTCTCGATTGAAGGACGAGGAACGGTTGTTACCGGCCGGGTTGAGCGAGGTATCGTGAAAGTGAACGAAGAAGTCGAGATAGTCGGTTTGCGGCCGACTTCGAAGACGGTCGTGACCGGTATTGAGATGTTCCAGAAAACCTTGGACGAGGGAAGAGCCGGTGATAACATCGGTATTCTTCTCCGCGGTCTCAAGAAAGAAGACGTTGAGCGCGGCCAGGTTATCTCAAAGCCGGCGAGCGTTACGCCCCACACCGAGTTTGATGCCGAAGTTTACATCCTTTCCAAAGAGGAAGGCGGTCGGCACACCCCGTTCTTCAAGGGCTACAAGCCGCAGTTCTACATAAGGACCACCGACGTTACCGGCGAAGTGTTTTTGCCGGAAGGAATCGAGATGGTTATGCCGGGCGATACGGTCAAGTTCTCCGTGAAATTGATTTCGCCCGTAGCTTTGGAAGAAAAGCAGCGATTCGCCATCAGAGAGGGCGGCAAGACGGTCGGTGCCGGAGTGGTTACGAAGATTACGAAATAAGTTCTATAGGATTCAAACAAGTCCTATAAGTCCTACATGCCGAAGAAAGAAGAACAAGTTCTTGCCGAAAAGCTCCGGCTTCGGATCCGAGCTTACGACGCGAAGCTCATAGATTCTTCGGTAAAGCAGATAGTTGAAGCCGTGCGTCGCCAGGGCGCGGAAGTGGTCGGTCCCATTCCTTTACCCACCGAAATCCGGCGTTACACGGTTAATCGTTCAACCTTCGTCCATAAAAAGTCGCGGGAGCAGTTTGAAATGAAGGTGCATAAGCGCTTGGTTGATATCCTGAACCCCGGTCAGAAAATAGTTGAATCGCTGACCGATTTGAACTTGCCGGGTGGGGTTGACGTAGAAATAAAGATGGGGTAGGATTGAGTGGCTTTAGGCAGAGTGATTATAAATAAAACAACCCGCCTGAGGCGGGTTGTTTTGGTGTATGATATGACGGGCAAAATTTTGGCGGAAAAAGTGAAAATGACCCAGATTTGGAAAAACGAGCGGGTGATTCCGGTCACTGTTTTGAAGTTCAAGGAAGATTCCGAATTTCTGAAAGAAGTGAAGCCGGATGACAAATTACGGGTGTCGGGGGTAAGCAAGGGCCGGGGTTTTCAAGGCGTCGTGAAGCGCCACGGATTCCACGGCGGGCCGAGAAGCCACGGTCAGAAAGATCGTCTCCGGGCGCCGGGCTCGATCGGCGCAACCGCCCCTCAGCGGGTGATTAAGGGTCGCAAAATGGCCGGTCATATGGGCAACGTCCGGTTTACCGTCCGCAACCTTACGGTTGCCGAGGTGAAACCGGAAGAGAAAATTTTGATGGTAAAAGGAGCCGTGCCGGGAGCGAGGGGAACAAAAATCGAAATTTCTAAATCCTAATTTCTAAACAAATGAAAGCGGAGGTTTACAACAAGGAAAATAAAAAGGTTGAAACAGTCGAGCTTCCCGACCGGGTTTTCGCGGCGAAGTGGAATCCGCTTTTGGTTCGTCAGGTTTTCGTTTCGGAATCGGCCAATCGCCGGCGGCCCTACGCTTCGACCAAAGACCGGAGCGAAGTGCGGGGCGGCGGGCGCAAGCCCTGGGCTCAAAAGGGTTTGGGCCGGGCAAGACACGGTTCGATTCGGTCGCCCTTATGGATTGGCGGCGGCGTGACCCACGGTCCGCGGCCGGAAAAGGACTACGGAAAAAAAATCAACAAAAAAATGAAGCGGGCGGCGGTTTATTCCGTTCTGTCGAAAAAAGTGAAGGACGGCGAAGTGAAAATAATTGACGACTTGAAGCTTGCGGAGGCGAAGACTAAGATTTTTGCCGGTATAGTGAAGAAGCTTTTGGGAGCGAGGACGAGCTTGCTCGTCATGCCGGAAAGAAACAACAAATACATCGTTCGGGCGGCGAGAAACATTCCAAAAACCAAAGTCGTTTTCCCCGATGCTCTTTCCGTTTCCGACTGCCTGATTCACAAAAATATCATTCTTGAAAAAGAAGCCGTTAAGGAAATATTGTGATGGAAACAATAAAGAAAAACTTGGTCAGCGAAAAGGCCACTGATTTGCAGAAAAACAATCAGTACGTTTTTTTGGTTAAAGAATTTGCGAATAAGAACGAAGTGAAAAAAGAAATCAGCCGCAAGTACGGCGTGAAAATCCGGTCCGTGAACATGGTGAGCATCAAGGGCAAGAGAAAAAGATTTATGCGGACGCTCGGTCGGAAACCAGCGGTGAAAAAAGCGATTGTCACGCTCCGCCCGGGTGAAAAACTTGAAATTGCCTAAATTTTTAGAAATCCATGGCTACCAAAAAACACAAACCAACGTCGCCGGGCCAGCGAGGAATGATTACCGTCGACTATAGCGGTCTTTCCAAAACCAAGCCGTTTAAGAAACTCCTGGTCCGTTTGAAAAATAAAGCCGGCCGCGGCCACGGCGGAAGAATCACCATGCGCCACCAGGGCGGCGGCGAAAAAGCTCTTTACCGCCTCGTCGATTTCAAGCAAAATAAGGTCGGTGTGCCCGGCCGGGTGGAAACGCTCGAATACGACCCTTACCGGACCGCTTTTATCGCTCTTGTCGTCTACAACGATGGCGAAAGGAGATATGTCATTGCGCCGGAAGGACTTAAAGTCGGCGACCGGGTTTTAACCTCGGATGATGCGCCTTTCGTGCCGGGAACGAGAACCTCGCTGCGGAGAATCCCGGTCGGCACTTTCGTTCACAATGTCGAGACGAACCCCGGGAAGGGCGGCGCTCTTGCCCGTTCGGCCGGTTCGTCGCTCCAGGTTCTCGCGAATGAAGACGGCTACACTCACCTTAAAATGCCCTCCGGCGAGATAAGAAAAGTTCTTTGGAACTGTCTTGCCTCCATCGGTCAAGTTTCAAATCCGGCTCACAATCTTGTTGTTATCGGCAAGGCCGGTCGTTCCAGGCATTTGGGAATAAGACCGACCGTTCGGGCTTCAGCCATGAATCCGCGCGACCACAAGTACGGCGGCGGCGAAGGCCGGGCCAAGCGCGGCACAAAACGTCCCAAAGACAAATGGGGAAACATCACCGGCGGCCGGAAGACGAGAAACCGAAAAAAGTGGTCGAATAAACTCATAATAAAACGTCGGAAATAAAACCATGACAAGAAGTTTAAAAAAAGGTCCTTATGTCGACCCTAAATTGCTGAAAAAGATTTCAAAATTTTCTCCCGGCGACGGGCAGGTTATCAAAACGTGGTCGCGGGATTCGGAAATTTCGCCGGAGATGGTCGGTTTCACTTTCGGCGTTCATAACGGAAAGGATTTCGTGGAAGTGAAAGTGAACGAGGACATGGTCGGCCACCGGCTCGGCGAGTTTTCGCCGACCCGCAAGTTCCTGCGGCACGGCGGAAAAATCCAGAAAGAGCTGGAGCTGAAAGCCAAGGAAACGGCGGCAGCGAGCAACACCCCGACGGCTAAGAAATAAATTCTATGGATCAGACAATCACCGCCAAATTGAGACATTTGAATATTGCGCCCCGGAAGACGCGGTTTGTCGCCGACACTTTAAGAGGGCTTAGCGTAAACGAGGCGGAAGCCGAGCTTATGCTTCAGAGCCGCCGGCCGAGCGTACCGCTCCTGAAGCTCCTCCGTTCGGCGGTTGCAAACGCCAAAGCCAACGATAAAATCGAGCCGGTCAGGCTTTTTGTCAAGGAAATCAAGGTTGACGAGGGGCCGGTGATGAAGCGTTACATGCCGCGGGCTTTCGGCCGGATCAATCTCATTCAAAAGAAGACGAGTCACGTCACTTTGATTTTGGGCGTAGCCGAGAAGCCGAAGGAGGCCAAATTCGTCGTTTTACCCAAGCCGAAAAAGGAAAAAGAGCATAAACACAAGAAGCCGGCAGCGGAGAAGGCGGAGCCGGAGAAAGAGAAAGCAAAATCGGGGAGTCCGCCGGCCGGCGGAAAGAAAACCGATAAAGGTCCCGGTTTCTTCCGCCGGACTTTCCGGCGAAAATCGGTTTAAGGGCTTTGTATAAATCTTCAAGCCGAAGCGATGAAAATTTATCTACAAAACCTTAACCCCGTTAGATAGCGGTTCCAGACACAAGATTCAAGGCAAAAACAATGAAAAACACCAATCATACAAATTACTCCCAACGATGCTTGTCCGCATCTAACGGGGTGCTCAATATTGTGGCTAAATTTGTTTCGCCACAGTATAATGGCTCACAAATTTAGACAATATTGGCATGGCCCAGAAAATAAAACCTAATTTGTTCCGTTTAGGGATAACGAAGCCCTGGCAAAGCCAGTGGTTCTTCCGGCGCTCCCTGCGGTTTTTCGTTGAGGAAGACCATCTTATCAGGGAATTAATCAAGAAGAAAATTCTTGTCTCCGGGATTGATGCCATCGAAATTGAGCGGACGGGCGAGGCCATTAAAGTGACCATTCGTTCGGCTCGGCCGGGACTCATCATCGGCCGGGGCGGCAAAGGAATAGAGGAATTGAGAGATGGTCTTTTGAAAGCCACCCAAGCTCTCCGCCGGAAAAACAAAATCGAGGGCAAGCCGGTTCTGAATTTGAACGTCGAGGAAATAAAAAGAATGGAGCTTTCCGCCGCGGTCCTCGCCCAGCAAATAGCTTTCGATATTGAGAAAAGAGTTCCTTACCGGCTGGTGATGAAGCGCCACCTTGAAATAATGAAGCAAAACCGGGGTGTGAAAGGGGCAAAAATCAGAATGGCTGGCCGCTTGAACGGCGCCGAAATCGCCCGCCGGGATTCGCTTCACTTCGGTCAGATGCCTCTTCAAACTCTCCGGGCAAACATCGATTATGGCGAAGCGGTTGCCTTTACCACCTACGGAACAATCGGTATAAAGGTGTGGCTTTATAAGGGCGAAATTTTCTCAGAAAAACCCAACGAAGTTCGCAAATAAAATTGGCATGTTACAGCCAAAAAAGCAAAAATATAGAAAGATGCAGAAAGGACGCTCCCGGAAACGTTTCAAGGAAACAAGAGGGCTTCATTTGGCTTTCGGCAATTTTGGCATTCAAGCCGCCTCGGCGGCTTGGATTACCGGCCGGCAAATCGAGGCGGCCCGCAAGGCCATAACCCATTCCTTAAAGCGCGAAGGCCGCGTCTGGATCCGGATTTTTCCCGACAAGCCGGTGACGAAACTGCCGCCGGAGGTTACCTTGGGCGGCGGCAAAGGCGATGTCGACCATTACGTGGCCAAGGTTTTGCCGGGCCGGATTCTTTTTGAGGTTGACGGCGTTGCCGCCGACGTTGCCGTCAAAGCCCTGCGGACAGCCGGCCATAAATTGCCGGTTAGAACCAAAATAATTTTGAAGTAAAGGCATGAAAAGAAAAGACTTGGAAAATTTTAAAAACAAGACCATGATTGAAATAGACAAAGAGCTCCGGGAGTGCCGGGAACGGCTTTTGAATCTTAAAATGGACTTGGCTTTGGGGAAGGTGAAAAACATCCACGAAATGAAGGAATTAAAGAAAAGCATCGCTCAACTTTTAACAATTAAAAAATTAAAGGGTAAATAATATGCGTAAACTTCAAGGCACGGTTGTGTCGGACAAAATGTTGAAGACAAGAGTGGTGGCGGTGGAACGCCTGAAGAAGCACAGGCGCTACGGCAAGTATTACAAAGTGACGGCAAGGTATAAGGCCCACGACGAGAAAAATGAATATAAGACCGGCGACAAGGTGGTAATCCAGGAAGCAAGACCGATGTCGAAGGAAAAGAGGTGGAAAATAATCGAGAAAATATGATTCAAGAACGTTCCATATTGAAAGTAGCCGATAACAGCGGCGCAAAAATCGTCCGTTGTTTTCGGGTTCTGGGCGGGAGCAAGCGCCGCTATGCCGGTGTGGGCGATATCATTGTCGCTTCGGTTCAGGTTGCCGAGCCGCGGAAGTCAACCATCAAGAAAAAAGATATCGTCCGGGCGGTTGTCGTCCGCACCCATGCGCCGATTCGCCGGCCCGACGGTTCTTACGTCAGGTTTGACGACAACGCCGTCGTCATCGTCGACAAAAAAGAGCCGCGGGCGACGAGAATCTTCGGTCCTATTCCGCGCGAAATAAAGGAGAAAGGTTACGACACGATTGCCTCTTTGGCCGAGGAACTCGTATAAGACCTATAAGACCAATAAACATGAAAATTAAGAAAGGCGACAATGTGAAAATTTTGACCGGCAAGGACCGCGGTAAGAGCGGCAAGGCCATCCGGGTTTACCCGAAAATCGGCAAAATCACCATTGAAGGGATAAATGTTTACAAAAAGCACAGCCGGCCAAAAAAGCAGGGTGAAAAAGGCGAAATCGTTTCGGTGGTAAGGCCGATTGACGTTTCGAACGCGCTGCTCGTTTGCCCGAAGTGCGGTAAGCCGTCGCGGATCGGTTTCCGTTTGGAGAACGGCAAGAAAGTAAGGTACTGCAAGCGGTGCCGGGCCGAGGTCTAAAAAATCATGAGCAGAATCAAGGTAAAATTGGAAAAGATTGTCTTAAGCGCCGGTTTGGGGAAGCTCCGCAATCAGCCGAGTTTTGAAGACAAGGTTTTACCGGCCATCGAGGAAGAACTCGCCGTCATTACCGGCCAGAAGCCGGCGCGGCGGCAGGCTAAGAAATCGATTGCCGGTTTCAAAACGCGGACCGGCGATATCATCGGTCTTCAGGTGACTCTTCGCGGCAAAATGATGAACGATTTTCTGAAGCGGCTTATCAATCTTGTCATTCCGCGGGTCAAGGATTTTCGGGGAATAGATTTAAAGAATGTCGACGAGCGGGGGAATCTGAACGTCGGTTTTCGGGAACAGTTCGTCTTTCCGGAAATATCAGCGGAGAAATCGCGGATCAATTTCGGCATCCAGGTTACGCTCGTTGTTTCAACCAAAAACAGAGAGGAAGCGATTGATTTTTACCGGTCGGTTGGAGTACCTTTAAAGAAAATTTAAATATTTAAACATTCAAAGATAAAAGCATGGCAAAAACATCGGTAATCGCGCGAGCGAGAAAAAAACCAAAGTTCAGCACCCGCATAGTGCGGCGGTGTTTCCGCTGCGGTCGGCGGCGCGGCTATATCCGTGATTTCAACATGTGCCGGATTTGTTTTCGGGAAATGGCAAGTAAGGGCGAACTGCCGGGCATCAAAAAGTCGTCATGGTGAAATACGACCTATAAGTCCCGCCCGTCCAATTAGACTTATGTATATTGACTTGTTAATAAAAATCAAAAATGCCCAGAATGCGGGCAAAGCCACTCTGAAGGTGCCTTACAGCAAAGCCGACCGAGCGGTTTTAAATGTTCTCGAGACCGCCGGTTTCGTGAAGAAATCGGAGATAAAGGGGCGGAGCGTCAAAAAAATCGTGGAAGTAAGCTTGAATCCGGAGCGGCCGATTCAGGGCGTGAAATTCATAAGCCGGCCGTCGCTCCGGCGCTATGGCGGTTACGCCGATTTCCGGAAAATCAAAGGCGGCCAGGGCGTTCTCGTTGTTTCGACATCAAAAGGGATATTAAGCGGCGCGAAAGCGAGACGCGAAAAAGTCGGCGGTGAAATTCTCGCGGAAGTATGGTAAGGGCTTGGTTGAAAAATCCGAGCCGAAAGCGTAGGATTTTTCATTACCAAACCTTACCCCGTTAGATAGCGGTCCCGAACACAAGATTCAAAACAAAAACAATGAAAAACACCAATCATACAAACCGTCTCCAACGATGCTTGTCTGCATCTAACGGGGTGCTCAATGTTGTAGTAAAATTTACTTCGCATTGGGCTCGTAAATTTTAACAACATTGGCATGTCCAAGATAGGCAAACAAGCAATAAAGATACCGGAAGGCGTGACTGTTGCGATTGACGAGAAGAAAATCGCGATAAAAGGGCCCAAGGGCGAGCTTCAGGTTCGCCGTCTTCCCCACGTCCGGGCGGAGTTCGACGAGGCAAAAAAAGAGTTGAAATTTACCGTCGAGGCAACTCACAAACAGGCCCGGAGCAATTGGGGGACGATAAGGTCCCACGCCGCAAACGCCTTGGAAGGCGTGACCAAAGGATTTGAAAAAACTCTCATTGTTGAGGGCGTCGGTTACCGCATCACGAAAGTCGGCGAGGGCTTGGAAATGACGCTCGGTTTTTCCCATCCGGTGAAATACGAAGCGAAATCCGGCATTTCTTTTGAAGTAGAAAAAAACACCACTTTGAAAATAAGCGGCATCGACAAGGAACTTGTCGGGCAGGTGGCGGCCGAAATCCGGGCTATTGAGAAAGCCGAACCCTATAAGGGGCGGGGTTTCCGCTACGCCGGTGAAGTAGTAAGAAGAAAAGCCGGCAAGAAAGCGGTGGCGGCCGCGGGCGGCGCCGCTTAAAGCCGGAAATTGAAAGATGAAAAAAAGAAAACTTTTAAACAATAAAAGAAAAAGGCGGGCAAGGAGAGTGAGAGCGAAAATCAGGGGGACGGCCGAGATACCGCGGCTTTCCGTTTTCCGGAGCCACAGCCACATTTACGCCCAGCTTATCGACGACGTATCCCGAAAAACTCTCGCTTCCGTTTCATCCCAAGGAACGAAAGGCAAGGAAAAGAAAACCGACGCGGCGGGAAAAATAGGCGAGGCCATTGCCGAGAAAGCCAAAGCGCTCGGCATCGGCCAGGCCGTTTTCGACCGGGGTTCCTACCGCTATCACGGCCGGGTTAAGCGGGTTCACGAAGGGGCAAGAAGTAAAGGTTTAAAAATTTAAAGATTTAAAGATTCAAGATATGTTTAGAGGAAGAAGAACCGCGAAAAAAGAGTTTCAGGAGAAAACCATCGAGGTCCGACGGGTGACCAGGGTTGTTGCCGGCGGCAAGCGTTTCAGTTTTCGGGTGTCGGTCGTAATCGGCGACTTGCGGGGCCGGGTCGGCTTCGGGGTGGCCAAGGGCTTGGATGTCGCCCAGGCCGTTCAGAAAGCGATAGTTCAGGCGAAGAAAAAGATGATTTTCGTACCCCTGAAAGACAACCGGACGCTTCTTTTCGACGTCGACGGCAAATATGGCGCGGCCAAAGTCCGGCTGAAGCCGGCCCGTCAGAACCACGGCCTCATCGCCGGCGGTCCGGTCCGGAATATTCTCGAGCTTGCCGGTGTCCGCGACGTTTCGGCAAAAATCTTGGGCAGCACCACCAATAAGGTCAATAATGCCAAGGCGACCATCGAAGCGCTGAAGAAATTTAAAAGGGAAACTCCTTAGTTGAAAAAAATGAAACTCTTCGATAAACTCAGAGTGCTCAAATTTGTAGCTAAATTTTCATCGCTACAGTTGAGCTCGAAAATTTAGACAAATTTGGCATATGCAAATCCACAATCTTAGAAATCCGAACAAGAAAAATAAAAAAAGAGTGGGCCGGGGCGGCAAGCGCGGCACTTATTCCGGCCGCGGCCAGAAAGGCCAGCGGGCGAGAGCCGGTCACCGTATTCGGCCGGCCATCCGCGACCTTTTAATCAGAATTCCCAAGCTCCGCGGCGTAAAGCACAAGCCCGTCCGGCCGAAGCCGTTTATTTTGAACGTCGGCGACTTGGAACGTTTCGCGAAAGACGGTGTTTTAAACAAGAAAATTCTTTTCGAGAATAAATTCATTAAGAGAGTCAACGCCCTGGTGAAGATTTTAGGCGAGGGAGAGCTCAAAAAGCCGCTCTCTCTCGAGGGCCTTTCCGTTTCGGCAAAAGCGAGGGAAAAGATAGAGAAAGCCGGTGGTAAGATAAAATAAGATGAAAAGAATTCTCCAAATCTTTAAGATCCCCGACCTTAGGAAGAAAGTTCTCATAGTCGCTTTTCTTCTTGTCATCTTCCGGGTTTTTGCGGCCATTCCCATTCCCGGCATTGATGCAATGCGCTTGAATGAGTTCTTTTCTTCAAACCAGCTTTTCGGATTCCTCAACATTTTCTCGGGCGGCGGCCTCGCCAATCTTTCGGTGATGATGCTGGGTGTCGGTCCTTACATCACGGCCGTCATCATCATGCAGCTTTTAACCATCATCTTTCCGAACCTTAAAAAGGCCTATTACGAGGAAGGAGCCGAGGGGCGGGCGAAGTTCAACCGCTACTCGCGCTGGCTTACCGTGCCGCTCGCCGCCGTTCAGGCCTACGGTTTTTTGAATCTTCTTATTTCCCAGAACGTTCTTTTCCGCCCCCCGCTTATCGGGATTCTGGCGAATGTCGCCGTCATTACCGCCGGGAGCGTGTTTTTGATGTGGATAGGGGAATTGATTTCCGAATATAAAGTCGGCAACGGCATTTCCCTCATTATTTTTGCCGGCATTGTCTCTTCTCTTCCCCAGATGGTTTCTTCGAGTTTCTTGACCTACACCCCTTCCGTTTTGCCGACCTACATCGCCTTTGTTGTTCTTGCCATTGTTGTCATTGCCGGCGTCGTTTTCGTAAACGAGGGCGAACGGAAAATCCCCATCGCTTACGCGAAGCAGGTTCGCGGCAACAAACTCTACGGCGGCGTCTCGAGCTACTTACCCCTGAAAGTCAACCAGGCCGGCGTTATTCCCATAATTTTCGCGATTTCCATCCTTCTTTTCCCGCAGTTCATCGCCCAGGCCGCTTCCATTTTTTCGTCCGACCTTTCCCTGAAGTTAAACAGCATCGTTACCGGCCTCTTCAACAACATTTTCCTCTACAGCGCCCTTTACTTCATTTTGGTCTTCGTTTTCACTTACTTTTACACGGCTATTACCTTCGACCCGAAGGAAATTGCCAAGAACCTCCAGCGGGCCGGCGGTTTCATTCCCGGCATCCGGCCGGGCGAGGCGACGGCAGCGGCGATTTCTAACGTCGTCCGCCGGACCACTTTCTTCGGCGCGCTTTTCCTGGGTGTCATTGCCATTTTGCCGAACATCACCCAGATTGTGACCGGCATTCAGGCCCTTACCATCGGCGGTACGGCACTACTTATCGTTGTTGCCGTCGCTTTGGAGGTGATGCGGCAGGTGGAATCCCAGCTCTTGGTCCGGGAATACGAGGGAATACTCTAAAAATGAAAAACTTAGTCATTCTTGGTCCGCAGGGTTCGGGAAAGGGAACGCAAGCCGAACTCCTTGCGAAAAAACTGAATTTTGTGATAGTCGAAGCTGGCGGCAGTCTGCGCGAAGTTGCCAAAACCGATACCGATCTCGGGCGGCGGGTCAAAGCGAAAATAGACAAGGGATTTATGGCGGAGCCGGAAGAAGTCGCCGAAGTGATGCGGGCAAAACTCGTTTTATTGCCGCCGGAGCAAGGCGTGATTCTTGAAAGTTATCCCCGTTCCCTGAAACAGTATGAAGTGATGAAGAAATTCTGGCCTGAACTCGGGCGGGGCGATTTTAAGGTTCTCTACGTTGATGTTCCGGAAGAGGAATCAATCAAGCGCTTGAGTTCCCGGCGGGTCTGCGAAAAGTGCGGCCGGCCCTATATTGGCGGTACAGCGGAGAAGTGCTCCGTTTGCGGTGGCCGGTTGGTTCAGCGGCACGACGATTATCCGGAGGCAGTGAGAACGAGGTTGGCCTGGTCAAACTCGGAGTTGATGCCTCTTGTAGAGGAATTGGAAAGAGAGGGGAAGGTGACTCGTGTTGATGGAAGACCGTCGATTGAAGAGGTTTATCAGGACATTATTAAAAAACTCGGTTTGTAATGAAGAAGCGTATCATTACCATCACCGGATATCCCGGCAGCGGAAAATCGAGCACGGCGAAGGGAGTGGCCGAAAAGCTCGGCTACGGACATTTTTCTTCGGGCGATTTGTTCCGAAAAATGGCGCTGGAGCGGGGTCTTTCCGTTGAGGAAATAAACATTACAGCGGAGAAACAGAAAGAAATTGACTTCGAAGTTGACGGACTTCTCGGGAAATTGGGAAAGGAGGGGAATGAACTCGTTATCGATTCGCGGACGGCATTCCACTGGATTCCCGATTCGTTTAAGGTTTTTCTCCATCTCGACCCCAGGACGGCGGCGGAACGTTCTTTCAAGCAGACGCAGGAAGAGGGGAGGGTAAGCCAAGAAGGGTCGTCGGTCGAAGAAGTGTATAAGAATACGTTAAAGAGGGTGGAAAGTGAACGCAAGCGATTCGAGGATTTGTATAACTTGGATATAACCGACGAAAACCAATTCGATTTGGTTGTCGACACCAAGGTTAATAACCTCAAGGAAGTAATCGAAATCGTGAGTAAGGCTTATAAAAAATGGCTTGAGAGCTGAATCGGCATGCTCAGGTTAAAAACCGAAAAAGACCTCCGATTTTTAAGACAATCCGGGAAAATTCTCGCCTCCGTTCTTGAAATCTTGAAAGAAGCGGCCAAGGAGGGCGTAAAACTCTCTTTCTTGGACGAACTTGCCCGCCGCCTGATTAAGGAGGCCGGCGCTAAGCCAGCTTTTTTGGGATACAAACCGGAGGGAGCGAAAAAAGCGTATCCGGCGGCAATCTGTACGTCCGTAAACGAAATAATCGTTCATGGCTTGCCGGGCGGTTACAAATTAAGGAAAGGCGACGTCTTGAAAATCGATGCGGGCGTAAGTTACGAGGGCTACATTACGGATGCTGCCTTGACCGTTGCCATTCCGCCGGTTTCGGCTAAGGCGGGGAAACTGATTGAGGTTACCGAAAAATCCCTTTACGAGGCCATAAACGTGATGAGGCCCGGCGGGCATGTGGGGGACGTTGGGGCGGCGGTGGAGGAGACGGTGGAACGCGCCGGCTTCAAAGTTATAAGAAATTTAACCGGTCACGGCGTGGGTTTTGCGCTTCACGAAGAGCCTTCGGTTTACAATTTCGGAAATGTGGGCGAGGGGCTCGAGCTCGAGCCGGGGATGGTGCTTGCGATTGAGCCGATGGTGGCGGTCTCCGCCGGTCGGGTGGTTTTGCAGAAGGACGGGAGTTTTAAGACAGAGGACGGGAGTTTGGGGGCGCATTTCGAGCATACTATTGCGATAACGGGGGAGGGGGCTGAAGTCTTGACCAGGGTGTAGAAAACCTCCCGCACAACCTGCTCCGGCACCGGGTGTCGCCTCGCTCCTGCGGCTCGGCGCACCGCTACGTTCTCAACGCAAAATCCGCCATTCGGCGGAACCAAGCTTTTGCGTTTCCGAAAGTTGCCGTTACAGGTGTGCAGGAGGTTTTTGTAATTAGCGTTGTAACAAAATTTTCTCGTTTGCGTTGTAATTAATGAAAACTGAATAAGGCACCTTTGTTATCGGGGGTAAGTGCAAATATCACCCTCGATTCTACTAAGAGTTGAAAAACGCTCTTTAGAACCGGGGGAGTGCCGGATTTTTAGTTTTTGAGAAAGGTCGTAAAAATAAAAAATACATGAAACCAAAATATATTCGCAATTCAGGAAAAGAATGGACGTCCGCCGATGAAAGAATGTTGAGGGATCTAGCCTCAAAAAATACGCCAACGAGAGTAATAGGTCTTCTGACCGGGCGGACCGAGGATTCGGTTAGGACGCGTGCGGCGTCTTTGGGTATTAGTCTGAAACCCACAAATCGAAGTCCTTACACGAGAAAGGCTTAAAAATTCTAAGAACAAAACGAGAGCTTAGCTATTTAGATTTTTCTGGAAGAATTTGTTGATTGTTGGAGTAATAGCAAAAGCGCGGTACTTACTTGGAGGTCTTAAAACACCAAATAAACCTTTCGTAAAGGTTTATTTGGTGTTTCTCAAATTTTAAAAAAAATTACTTAGCAAACCTCCCTAAAAGTGATGGCGTGCAAATAAGAGTTGCAATTGCTTGTTTAGAAACCTCTCTTATTTCGGAGTCTTCGACCTTCAGTCTTTCAACCTGGCATAATGCATATCCGACCTCTCTAACTGCTTTTTCTATTTGCCGTCCACTATAAAAAATAACAGCTATCATGATAATTAATAAAATAGGGATTACATTTTTCATATTTTAATTATAACCCTTTTCTTTTTTGAGTCGATTTTTGGGGTGGGTTGTTGAGTTTTTAATTTAAGTACGATATAATTACTGAAAATAAAATATAAAGCTTACGAGCTCTTGCGGTTATCTCTACGGAGAAAACCGACAAGAGCTTTTTTATTTATGAATAGTCAAAAAGTAAGGAATTGTTTCAAAAAAGGTTGGGTTGTACTCCTAATATTCTTAGATATTAAAGAAATATTAGAATTTTTATATCCTATTTTTGATTTTATTTACAAAAAACTTTGTTTTTTGTTTCTATTTCAATGCCCTCGCACTCTAGAATTTTGGCTTGGGTATTTAGTTTAAGCCGAATTGTTTGAGCTGCTGGAATGGTCGAAGTTTCCGAAGATAACCCTCCGAATTCTACAACTGAAAGCCGTTCTGCCCAAACATTGATTAAGTCAAAGCAAGTTATTATTTTTCCTGTAACATCATCTAAACAACTTCCGGAATTATCGTATAAAGCTGCTTGTAATCTAGCAGGCAATTCAATTTCCGTTACCTTTTCAAAGATTTTATACCAACTATATGGATTTTGAGGTGTTCGATAAGACAGATCGTAAGGATTCAAATTGGCGGGGTCATTAAACTTTTCTATAGCGAAAGAAAATTTGATTGGGCCATTTTCGCTGTATCTTGGTAACTTGCTCTTGAAAATATCCGGGGCAATTTTGAATTTTAGATATTGCAGTTTTAAGTCGTTGCTTGAGGAGGCGGTGAGAAGGAATAAAGCATTTTGAGTATTTAATGAAGGATTTATAGAGATGAATGGTTCCAGTTGGGGCGGTACTGGATTAGTATCTATGCTTTGAATTTGCTGAGCTTCATTGACTACGTTTGTCGTTGGGGCTTTGTTAACTTCTCCCTTTTCTTTGACCTCCGTTTTCAAGTTCTGGATAGTATCTTTCAAAACTTCCACTTGTTTATTTAACTGTGCTAGATTTTTTTCCTGTTCATTTTGAAGTTCAGATTCGCTGTTTTCTACAACTACCGTTTCCTCGGTCAGTGTAGTTGATTCATCTTCGACCACTTGAGGTAAGATAGGGGGAGTCGGTTGAGCAACAAGACCAATACTTATAAGCAAGCCAGTAGCTATCGTGGCGACCTTTGCGAAAACAGAATTTAGAAAATCCAGCATTTTCTTATTTATCCCACTTTATCTTTCGGTTGTAAAGCCTATAACCCTTTTCTTTTTCGAGTCGATCTTTAGGATTTCAGGTCTTTTTTTGCTAATTCCAAAATGCGCTGGACGAATGGAGCTTTGGCGTGCAGGTATTCCTTTCCGCCGGTCGGGTCTTTTTCAATCATATCCAGCTTCAGTTTTTCGTATTCTTTTGCAAGTGAAGGGTGATTGGTTAAGTAGTCACGAAATAATATCTGTCGTTTCCAAAAGCCGACATTAGGCGCGGTAAGGGATAGGTGGTATTGTGCGGGATCTCTCTTGCGAAAGAAGTATCGTTCCGGAGATGAAGCCGGCTCGTCGTACTTGTATCCGATTCCGGCGAGCGGTTCCACCAAGCTCTTCGCTTTATCTAGCGAAGAGAGCATAACCGCAATATCAATTATTGGTTTTGCCGCAATGCCGGGAATGGCGGTGCTTCCGATATGCTGGATATCGGTAACAACATCACCGATGACTATTCTTATTTTTTCCGCCTCTTTTTTGTAGAGGAATTTCCACTCCGGCGAATAGGGAAGTAGTTTCATAATTCTTTCGTAAACTTGGGTTTGTTTTCTAAATTATAACCCTTTTCTTTTTTGAGTCGATTTTTGTGATTTGACATGTTTTTAATATTGTGTGACTTTGTTTAAAGTACGAAGCAAGGGTACCGCACCCATTTTCCCAGGAGGGGTCATGAAACTGACGACGGAGGATGTCCAGCGATTCGTCGGCGGACAGATGGAGGTCCAGAACGCGGGCGAAGGCTACATCTACCGTGGCGAGATCGAGACCATCGCCGTCGAGAACGACGAGCTCAAGGTCCGGTTCGCCTGGCTCGCGAAGGGCGAGGGGTTCCCGCCCATCCCGACGGGGTGGGTCAAGGACGACGTTCTCGACTACGCGTTGAGCCTCGAGGTCTGCTCGGTGGCCGACATCGGTTCCACCGGCCACGATTTCGGCGGTGACAGCCGGATTGGCATCAGCTCGTTCTTCATCGGCGAGACCGTCGTGCTCTTCCCGCCGAACGGGAGCAAGCTCGACCCCGCCCAGGTCGAAGGACTCGACCTCGCCGAGGCGTAGTTCTCCCCGGCGTCTCAAGGTCCCCGAGCAGCCACCCGACAACAAAGTGCTGCTCCCCAAGCAACGAAGCCACTCACAGAGAGTGGCTTTCGTCATTTTCAAACAACTCTACTTCTTTTTGAACTAATTTTTGTGGTATAAATAAATCAGGACCCTAACCGGAGGTGAGTTATGTGCTGGAGAGACGATGTCCGAAGGGAGCGGTGGTGTTCGTTCTGCGGGCGGCCCTACTACGGTGACCTCGGTCACCGGAACTGCCCCGGACGGAAGGCTGACAACAGCCCCACCAAGCAGCCTGGCCGGTCCAAGACTCCCCGGACGCGGAGCGATTCGAGCAGGTCGCTTCCGCGGAAGTAACGGAGATTTCGGTCTCGCGAGCAACAAGGGCGGGCGCGGTATTTACCGTGACCCGCCCTTCGCATTTTGGGCAAGTGTGGTATAAAAATAAGGACGGCCGTCGGTAATCAGTCCGACCTCTGCTTTTGAAATTAATCTTTTCAAGCTGGTTTGACAAATTGGTAAAAATGTGCTAAAAATAAGACACTTATCTTGCGGGTTCCCGAGAAGCGGGGAAGCAAGAGCAAGTCCCGACGCCTGGGGGAGGCGTGTTCTTTGGAGGTCGTATGGCCATCAATATGGCGGCACACCAGGAGTCAGCGAGAAAGCACTTCGTCAAGAAGGCCCGAGAGGACATCGGGAACATGATGATGTGCTGGCCCCAGACCCTCGGTGCCTACTTGAGGAGCTTGAACAAGCTCGTCGAGGCAGGCCGGAAGTGGGGCTCGAAGGTCACCGAAGCCGACGTCTTCTCTCCGGAGGAGATCGACGGCATCGTCCGCGACCTCTCGCCGTTCCTCGAGCTCGAGATGCACGATGAGGTCAAGAGCTACTTCCTGCCCATCCTCGTTCAGAAGAAGTTCGACGAGGAAGTCCTTCTGCCTCTGCTCGTTCAGAAGGAGAGCGGGGAAGAGCCGGGTGAGCCGAAGAAGGCGAAGGAGGTCGCCGAGGCCTAGCACGCACATGGGGCGGGTCAGCGAAAGCTGTACCCGCCCCAACGCATTTTCAAACTATTCGGAGTCGGCGTCGGTATCGGTTTCGTTTTCTTCAGCTTTCTCGGATTCAGTTTTTGGTTTTTGCCAGGAGGCAAAATCACAGTCGGGCCAGCGGGTGCAGCCGTAGAAAAATCTACCTTTCTTGGTGCGCCGGCGGATTATCTCTCCTTCGGTGCATTTCGGGCATTTCATTCTTTCGCCGTTTTCGTCGGAGAGCCCCACGTTTTTTTTCAATGATTTCGTGTTTTTGCAGTCCGGAAAACCGGTGCAGGCGAGAAACTTGCCGAAGCGCCCGGTTTTGATGACCATCGGCTTGCCGCATTTGTCGCACACTTCTTCGGTTTTTTCGTCCTGGACGAATTCTTTTTTGGAAACTTCTTCGTATTTTGCCTCGAGGCGTTCGGCAAAGGGCCGGTAAAATGCTTCAATCACGCCCTGCCACTTCCTTTTTCCTTCGGCGATTTTGTCCAAGTCCTCTTCCATATTGGCGGTGAATTTAATATCCACTATTTCCGGGAAATGTTCGGTAAGGACTTTATTCACGAGCTCGCCGATTTCCGTGGGCTCAAAGCGCCGGGCTTCGTTCTTCTCCACATAATTACGGAACTGGATGACGGAAATGGTCGGCGCATAAGTCGACGGCCGGCCGATGCCTTCGGCTTCCAAGGTTTTGATGAGTGACGCTTCGTTGTATCGCGGCGGTGGTTCCGTAAAGTGCTGGCCCGGCTTTACCTCGACGAGTTCCAGTTTTTCGCCTTTCTCGAGTTCCGGCAGTTCTTTTTCTTCCCGCCCAATTATTTCTTTAGTTGGGCGAGGCTCGCCTCGGATGAAATCCGAGGCGGCGAATTTTGCCGGCCACATTTTTAAGTAACCGTCGAATTTCATCGTGAGACCGTTAGTTTTTAGTTGATAGTTTTTTCCGCCAGAGGCGGATTCGCCTTTGGCGGAAGTTTTTGGTCTCGCCTCGATTTCCACGGAAGTAGAATCGAAGCGGGCCTGGGGCATCTGGGAGGCGACGAATCGCCGCCAGATTAGATCGTAGAGCTTTTTCTCGCCTGGTTCTTTAAGTCCGGCGTTTTTCGGCGTGTTGCCGGGGTTGGTCGGACGTATCGCTTCGTGAGCTTCCTGGGCGAGCCGGGATTTGGTTTTGAAAACGCGGGGGGACTCGATGAGGTAATCGGCGCCGAATTCTTTTTTTATCATTTCTCTTGCCGCGGTGAGCGATTCGGAAGAAAGATTTACGGAGTCCGTTCTCATATAAGTAATGAGTCCGTTTTCGTAGAGGCGCTGGGCGAACATCATCGTTTGCCTCGCGCTCATCCGCAGGCGCTTGGCGGCTTCCTGCTGGAGGGTGCTTGTAATGAAAGGCGGCAAAGGGTTTTTCTTCGTTTCTTTTTTCTCGACGGCTTCAACCACGAAATCGGCTTTCTCTAAATCGGCGGCAATTTTCTTCGCTTCCTCTTCGTTCTTAATCGCGAACTTGTCGAGCGTTTCGTTGTTTATTTTAGAAAGGGAAGCGGTGAGTTCTTTTCCGCCCTCTGATTTCAGGAGAGTTTCGATTGACCAGTATTCATCCGGCTTGAAGCGGCGGATTTCTTCTTCCCGCTCGACGATGAGCCGCAGGGCGACCGACTGGACCCGGCCGGCGGAAAGTCCCCGGAAGATTTTCTTCCAAAGAAAAGGGGAGAGTTTGTAGCCGACGAGACGGTCCAAAACCCGACGGGCCTGCTGGGCGTTCACCAGATCCATATTGATGTAGCGGGGGTTTTCCAATGCCTCGCGGATGGCCGGCTCGGTTATTTCGTGAAAAACGATTCGTTCGGTCTTCGAGCCGCCGATTTTCAGGGCCTGGGTGAGGTGCCAGGCAATCGCTTCGCCCTCCCGGTCTTCATCGGTCGCCAGAACCACCTTTTCCGCCTTTTCGGCGAGTTTCTTGAGGGCATTTACGGCTTTCCGCGACTTGGTGGGGATTACGTAAGACGGTTCGAAATTATGTTTCTCGTCGACGCCGAGCTTGGATTTCGGGAGATCGCGGATATGGCCGTAGGAGGACTCTACTTTATAGTCCTTGCCGAGGAATTTGCCTATCGTTTTGGCTTTCGTCGGAGATTCAACTATTACTAGATTCATAATGCAGTTTTTAGTTTTTAGTTTTTAGTTGCCCGGCGTTTTCTAAAACCTAACAACTAACATCTAAAAACTACTTAATTCTGAATTTTCCGTTCTTTTCCTCAATCAATCCTTCGAGCGTCAGCGATGTCAATTTCTGATTGACAACATTGGGCTCAAGTTTAGTCGTCTTGGCGATATTGTCAACATGGAGCGGTTCGGCGGCATTTTGGATGGCTTGAAAGATGGCGAGTTGGATTTTGTCTTCAATCTTTGGAAGTCCGACTTCCCGAAAGGAAGTCGGACTTCCCTGCGTTGTTATATCCAAATCTTTCAAAATTTCTTCGGCATTCGTCACAAGCCGCGCGCCCTGCCGCAGGAGCATATGCGAGCCCTCGTAATTCGGATGGCCGGCCGGACCGGGGACGACGAAAACTTCCCGCCCTTGTTCCAGGGCGTGCCTTGCAGTCGAAAGGGAACCCGACCGGATCGGCGCCTCGACCACGACCATTGCCGGACAAAGCCCGCTTATCAGCCGGTTGCGTTCGAGATACTGCGCTTTGTAAAACGGCCGGCTTTCCGAAAACTCCGAAATAATGCATCCGTTTTGATTTAGGATTTGCCGGGCAAGGCCGTAGTGGGAGCGCGGTTGAATCGGGTCGAGGCCGTTCGGCAGAACGGCTACTGTTTTGCCGTTGCCGAGCAATGCGCCTTCATGAGCGGCGGAATCAATGCCGAAAGCGAGACCACTTACCACGCTAATGCCGGCTCTTGCCAAATCCCGGCCTATTTCTTTCGCCAATCTGAATCCTTCGCCGGTCGCTTTTCTCGTGCCCACCACCGCCACCATTATTTCTCCGGCGGCCGGTAACTCTCCCATGTAGAAAATTTCCTTCGGCGCTCCCGGGATTTCCTTCAAGAGGGACGGGAAACCTTGGTCTCCCGGATTTATTTTTCTAATCGGCGAGGGCATTTTTAGCGGGTTTAATTTATGATAAGATGAGAGTTGAAGAACGTAAACATGCTTAAATCATCGCTCATTTTTCGGGAAAAACTTCTCCTTGTTTTTACCGCTTTAAGCCTCCTCTTCCTCCTTGTCGCTTTGGGTTTGGTTTATTTTAATATGACGCGGCTTACTTCGCCGATTGTTCTTCAGCTTGATAATGTGTTGGGGATAGATTTTTTCGGCGAGAAGTTCGCTCTTTGGTTTGTCTGGCTGACCGGTCTTTTTGTGGCGGCAGTGAATTTTGTTCTCGGTAAAGTTCTTTTTTATCGGGAGAGGGCGCTCTCTTACCTCGTTTTCGGGGCGACGGTTTTCTTCTCGCTTCTCACTTTGGTCGCCGTAAGCCAAATAATTTCTTTAAATTAATGGAAAACCTTCTTTATTTAACTTTGGCGGTTGTTATCATCGGGTTTGCGGTTCTCTTTTGGCTTTTCAAGCGGAAGCCGGACAGTGACCAGCCGCTTATCATGCTCCAGAACCAGATTAACGAGTTGAACCGGACGATGGATTCGAAAATAGGCGAATCGACCAAGGCGATGCAGAGGCAGTTCGGCGAGAGCGCCAAAATCATCCGCGACGTCACCGAGCGCCTGACGCGGTTAGACGAGACCAACAAACAGGTGGTCAATTTCGCCGACCAGTTGAAATCTCTCCAGGACATTCTCAAAAATCCGAAACAGCGGGGAGTTTTGGGCGAATACTATTTGGAGACGGTTTTGAAAAACGTTCTTCCGCCGGGTTCGTACGAGACGCAGTACTCGTTTTCCGACGGCGTAATCGTCGATGCGGTCGTGAAGGTTGGTAAACACATTATCCCGGTGGATTCGAAATTTTCGCTTGAAAATTACAACCGTATCTTGGATGCCAAAGACCCCGGCGAGCGGAAAAAATATGAATCCGCTTTCGTTCAGGACCTCA
>CAZUMB010000001.1:0-7559 GCA_964621575.1 uncultured Candidatus Saccharibacteria bacterium | reverse complement strand
ACCTCAAGAACCGCATTGACGAAACGGCCAAGTACGTAAAACCGGAGGAAAACACCATGGACTTTGCCTTCATGTTTATTCCTTCGGAAGCGGTTTATTACGACCTTCTCATCAACAAGGTCGGCGCCGTAACCGATGACACCAACACGCTCATCAGTTACGCGGGTCAGAAGCGGGTAATCATCGTTTCGCCGACCTCTTTCCTTGCCTATCTTCAAACCGTTCTTCAGGGGCTTAAAAACCAGAAAATTTCGGAGCAGGCCCGGGAAATTACGAAGCAGGTGGAGCGGCTCGGCAAGCATCTTTTTACTTATCAGGACCATATGGACAAGCTCGGGAAAAATATCGGAACGACCGTTTCGACCTACAATCGCGCTTCCAAAGAACTCGGCAAAATCGACAAAGATGTTCTTCGCATTACCGGCGAGACAGCCGGCATCAAAATGATGGAGCTGGAAGGACCGCAGGAAGCCGTTGAGCAAGATGAACAACCTCCTTCTCAGCAGAAAATGGTCTAAATTTCTCCGGTACCGCCGGTTTTTTTCCTTCGTTCCTTTTCTGGATTTCGTCATCATTGCCGGGTCGCTTGCGTTAGGCAACGTTCATGAGAACTCGGACTTCGACGTGATAGTGGGAGTGAGAGCGGGGAGGATTTTCACCGTCCGGGCGTTTTGCCTTTTTATTTTCGGGGCGCTCGGCCTGCGGCGGAAGGGGAAGGACGGCAAGGCGGCGTCAAGTGACAAGGTTTGTTTCAGCCATTTCGTCACGCCCGCCGCTTACCGGCTCTCTCCGCCCTACAATGACTACTGGCGGGCGCTATACCATGGTATAGCGCCGGTTTACGGCAGAGAGAAGGCGGTTCGGGAATTTTTCAAAGCGAACGATTGGGTTGGAGGGAAACCGGCTGCCGATTGGAAGCGTTTCAAGCCGACGATATTCAATCCGGCAAGAATTTTTTTGGAATTCGTTCTTCACGAATTTTTGGGAGATATTTTTGAGAAGTTTGTGAAGAAAATCCAGCTTGAGCGGATAAAGAAGAGTTTAAAAAGAGACGCGGGTTACAAACCGCGCCTTCGCTATGACGACGAAGAGCTGGAATTCCACCCCGACACCCGCCGGATTGAAGAGATGCTGAAGCAGTAATTGTTCTGCGAATGTATCTCTTAAAAGATTAATCTTTTAAGATGTATATTGTTTGTGCTTGACGTTTTTACTGAAAGGTAGGACGACCCGCTGACGCTTAGGCGTAAGCGAGCCGGTTCTTTTTGAAGCCCTTGCGTTTTTGAACGAGGCGTGCTATACTGCCCCACAGTGAGTGTTGAGCAGACCCTTGGCGATAACATCGGCAGAGGTTTGCCCTTTCAATTCCGCCCCCCCTTGTGGGGGCGGTTTCGTTATTTTATGCTATTAACTGGATTGAGCTGTGAGAGCGGGCGTGGAAATAGAGCACTCACTAATTAAATAAAAAATTGGAGGTCACCACCACGCTCGCTTTCACGGCTGGAATTCATTTTTTGGTTTCATGGGTATTTTTTCCAAAATTTTTGCGGGAAGCGGAATTAAGCGTCTTGAGGGCGTTGTTTCGTCTATTAATGCCTTAGAACCGGATTTACAAAAAAAATCGGACGAAGAACTGAAAACCGTCTCCGCCGACCTGAAAAAGAGAGCCGGTGAAGGTGAGTCGCTCGATTTGCTTCTCCCGGAAGCGTTCGCTCTGGTTCGCGAGACAAGTTGCCGGACCTCGGGCCAGCGCCACTTCGACGTTCAGCTTATGGGCGGCATAGTTCTCCACGACGGGAAAATCGCCGAGATGGCGACCGGCGAAGGAAAAACGCTCGCTTCGACCGCGCCGATTTACTTGAACGCTTTATCCGGTCAAGGTGTCCACGTAATTACCGTAAACGATTATCTTGCCCGGCGGGACACGGTCTGGATGGGACAGATATATCATTTTTTGGGACTCAAGATCGGCTGTGTCGTTCACGATGCCGCTTTCCTTTACGACCCGAGTTACACCAAGGACCAGAGCGATTTGGACAAACAAAGGGACGTTCTCGGGAGTTTCAAGGTTTTCGAGGAATTTCTGCGTCCGATAACGCGGCAGGAAGCATATCTTGCCGACATTACTTACGGCACCAACCACGAATTCGGCTTCGATTACCTGCGGGACAATCTCGTTCTTCATTTGAAGGACCGGGTGCAGAGAGAAAGGAATTACGCCGTGATTGACGAGGTAGACAGCATTTTGATAGACGAGGCGAGGACGCCGCTCATCATTTCCGCGCCGGACGCCGAATCGAGCGACTATTACCGCGTTTTTGCCCGGGTCGTCCGCGACTTGAAGCCGGAGGAGGATTATGTTGTTGATGAAAAGCTCCGCATCGTAAACGCGACCGATGCCGGCATAGAAAAAGTGGAGAAAATGCTCGGCGTCTCGAACATCTTTGCGCCGGAGAGTGCCCGGCTGGTCCACTTTTTGCAGGAGAGCTTGAAAGCCAAAGCCCTTTTCCGCCGCGACAAGGAATACGTGGTAAAAAACGGCGAGGTTATCATCGTCGACGAATTCACCGGGCGGCTTTTCCTCGGTCGGCGCTATTCCGGCGGTCTTCACCAGGCTATTGAGGCGAAAGAAGGCGTGGCGGTGAAGGAAGAGAACCGGACGCTCGCCCAGATAACCATCCAAAATTACTTCCGCCTCTACGGCAAGACCGCCGGCATGACCGGCACCGCTACGACTTCCGCCGAGGAGTTCCACAAAGTTTACAATCTGGAAGTAGTGAGTATTCCGACCAATAAGCCGATGATTCGGGAAAACCTGCCGGACGTGATTTACAAAACCAAAGAGGCGAAGTTCCGGGCGGTTGTCGAGGAAGTGAAAAATCGCCACGAGAAAAAGCAGCCGATTCTTCTCGGCACGGCCACCATCGAGCACAATGAAATCGTCTCCGGCTACCTGCGGGAGGCCGGCATTCCCCACGAGGTTTTGAACGCGAAGAACAACGAACGGGAGGGGGCGATAATTGCCCAGGCCGGCGCGCCGGGGGCGGTGACGGTTGCGACGAACATGGCCGGCCGCGGCGTCGACATCATTCTCGGTGGAAATCCACCGAACCCTGAGGATGCTCGAAGGGTTAGGGAGTCAGGCGGTCTCTTTGTCGTCGGCACCGAGCGGCATGAGGCCCGCCGCATCGACAACCAGCTCCGGGGGCGGAGCGGCCGGCAGGGCGACCCGGGCGGCAGCCGGTCCTTCCTCTCGCTCGAGGATGATTTGCTTCGGATTTTCGGCGGCGACCGCATCAAAAATCTGATGCAAACCCTCAATGTTCCGGAAGACACGCCTATCGAGTCCAAAATCGTTTCTAAAGCCGTCGGTCAGGCCCAGGCGAGAGTGGAGGGGATGAACCTGGACATCCGGCGCCATCTTTTGGACTTCGACGACGTTTTGAACAAACAGCGGACGGCGATTTATCTGAAGCGCATCAAAATTCTCGAAGCCGGGGAGAAAAACGAAATTCTGCCGCTCGTTAAGGAGACGCTCGAGTCATTCGTCGAGGCGAACGAGAAAAATTTCCGGAGCGCGCTTCAAACAGGCCTCGCGAAAAGCGAGGACGAGGCGAAAATAGCCGAACTTCGGGAAAAACTTGCGAAAATTCCCGAAAAAATTGAGGACGAGCGGGCCAAGCTCTTAAGCCATCAGCTCGTGAGGATTTTGGATACGCTCTGGATAAGCCATCTTGAAAATCTGGAGGCGCTTCGGGAGTCGGTGAATATCCGGGCTTACGGCCAGCATGAGCCGCTCGTGGAATACCGCCGCGACGCTCACAAGCTTTTCAAGGAATTGGAGCTCAATTACGCATCAATTGCTTTCAGCATCGCTTTCCGGGTTTTTGAAGTTGATTTGAAAGAAGTGGCGCGGCGGCAGGAGGAAGATGTGAAGCGCCGTGAGGACGCCCAAGCCAAGGCGGTTCTCGGCCGCAAACCCGGCCGCAACGACCCCTGCTGGTGCGGCAGCGGACAAAAATATAAAAAATGCCATGGAAAATAAGCCAAAAGTAGGCGTTGGGGTAATGCTTTTGAAAGACGGCCAAGTGCTTTTGACCAAGCGAAAGGGGTCTCACGGCGAGGGAGAGTACGCTTTTCCGGGAGGGCATCTTGAATACCTGGAATCCTTCGAGGATTGCGCGCGCCGGGAAACAAAGGAAGAATGCGGCATTGAAATCCAAAACATCAGATTTTTGTATCTAACCAACGTAACCAAATACGCCCCGAAACACTACGTCCACATTGGCTTAATCGCCGACTGGAAAAGCGGCGAGCCGCAGAACCTGGAGCCCGATAGGTCCGACGGCTGGCGTTGGTATGATTTGGGTAAATTGCCGGAACCGCTGTTTGAGTTTTGCAGATTATCTTTCGACGCTTACAAAACGGGCAGAAATTACTATTCTTCCAAGGAAGATTTGTAGTTAGAGGGCCCAGGGTTAAGACTAAAATAAATAAAGGTGCTTTCCGATAGGAAAGCACCTTTATTTTTTGCTATAATATTAGCAGTCAATATTACTGACAGAATGTGTTTTGAAATCAGCTCGTATGAAATCAGTTCCGCCAACTCATAAATTCAAATCCCGCAAAGAGTGGGAAAATTGTGTTTGGGAAACGATAGTTTCAAGTTTGGCAGATTATAGTTCTTTGAAAGACGTTGAAAAATTTCTTGCGATGTTGGTCACGGCACACGAAAGAGAACAAATAATCAAACGTGCCGCTACCGTTTCTCTCATAAAACAGGGTAAAAGCTACCGCGAGATTGGCGACATTTTATGGCTATCCCACCCGACAATCAGTAGCGTGAAAAACAGCATGACTGCCGGGGGTTATGTCAGTTATTATGAAAGAAGTAAAAACAATAAGAAGAAAGTAAGACAGGAAAAACCGAAATTACAATTTTCCGAATTACTTGATAGGATTTTTGAGGTTCCACCGCCACCGCGGCAGGGCCGGCGGATTCCGCCGGGAGAATGGCGGGTGATACCGTCTCACGGCAAACTCGCCCATTCGTGGAGAGTAAGGATATGATAGGGGAGAGAAGTATATATTTAAGGTACTTTCTGATAGGAAAGCACCGGAAACTGGAATCAGAAAATAGACGATGGGTTTGAACTTTAGAATTTTTCAGAATTTTCCGAAGTTAAGATATGATTTTTCCGACAAGGACGATGGTTCGATGAATCGGTTTCTGGAGAGAAACAACCGGGAAAGGTACTTCAAGTCGGCAGATATCGACCCCCGGCGGGTGGTGACGGCGGATTTGGTGCACGGCGTAAGGACGCGGAGAGTCTTCGGTGAGGCGGCTGGCACCATGATTGCCGGGACTGACGGTCTTGTTACGAACAAAGAAAATTTGTTTCTGTCGGCAACCGCAGCCGATTGTTTTCTTCTTTACCTTTACGATTCTGAAAGAAATACTATTGGTATTACTCATGTTGGCTGGCGAGGTCTGCTTGGAGGGGTGGTGGAAAATGCGATTGATGTACTGGCTGAGAGTTTCGGCGTAAGTCCGCAAGATCTGTTTGTGGGCATAAGTCCTGGCATTCGGAGGTGTCATTTCGAAGTCAGCCCAGCCGACCGGAAAAAGTTTCAGGAATACGCTGACTTTATTTTTGAGGACGGCGGCAGAATCTTCGTTGATTTGCCCGGTATAATAATGAATAAACTACAGTGTGGGGGAGTGTCAGCGGGGCATGTCGAGGACAGCAATAAATGTACATACTGCAACGGACATAAATACTTTTCCTACCGCCGCGATAAACCAAAAAAAATTGAAACGCAAGTCGGATACATTGGTTTAGTATGAAACACAGCAAACTGGCGAAAGTTTTTACGCTTTGTATCGTTCACGAACACCCGCGCGTTCTCTTGGGCATGAAAAAACGCGGTTTCGGGGCGGGGCGGTGGAACGGTTTTGGCGGCAAGGTCAACGACGGGGAAACGATAGAAGAAGCGGCTCATCGCGAACTGAAAGAAGAAGCCGGTATCACGGCGGAGGATTTGACGAAAACGGGCGTCATAGATTTCGAATTTGAAAACGACCCGGTGATTTTGGAGGTCCACATTTTCCGGGCGACGAGGTGGAGCGGCGAGCCGGAAGAGAGTGCGGAGATGAAACCGCAGTGGTTCGAAGTTGACGAAATTCCTTTTGTCCGAATGTGGCCGGACGACCGGCATTGGCTGCCGTTTTTCTTGAGCGGCAAGAAATTTCGCGGGAGATTCCTTTTTGACCGGCCGACGGATGCGGAATACACAAGCCGGATTATCGAGAAGCGCATTTCCGAAGTTCGAGAAATTTAAACTTGAATTAAAGCGGAAAAAAGGTTAAATAAAGTTATGCCGGAAAAAAGCCCGTTTCGCCCCCTCGCTTTGGCCTGGGAGCTTGGCTACACCATCGCCATCCCTTTGGTGGCACTCGCCTTGGGCGGCAGGTTTTTGGACAAAAATTTCGACACCAGCCCGATTTTTCTCCTTGTCGGCATTTTCGTGTCAATCCTCATTTCGAGCTTTTTGATTTATCGGAAAACGAAAAAAATTTTATCGGAATTTTAAACAAGTATGGGAGACATACACATATCTTTGGCGGCGGAAAAAGTTGCGGAGGTGTTCGGATTCCCGCTTACCAACACGCTTCTTACGTCGTGGCTGGTGGTCGTTTTACTCATCGTCGGCGCCTATCTCATCGGCCGGAATATAAAAGCCATGCCGGCGGGGGTTCAAAACGTTGCCGAACTCGTTATCGAGGGCTCCCTCGGATTTATGATGACAATCGCCGGCGACCGAAAAAAAGCCGAGAAATTCTTCCCGATTGTCGCCACGATTTTCATTTTTATCCTGCTCGCCAACTGGGCCGGCATTTTGCCCGGCGTGGGGAGCATCGGTTTTTACGAAGAAGGGGCGCACGGAGAGGTTTTCGTGCCGTTTTTCCGGTCGGTTAATTCCGATATCAATATGACACTCGCCCTCGCTTTCATTGCCGTCACTTTGAGCCACTTTTTTGGCATGGCGAGCTTGGGCGCTCTGCGCCATGCCGGTAAGTTTTTCAATTTCAGGAATCCCATCGGCTTTTTTGTGGGCATCCTTGAATTTATCAGCGAATTTGCTAAAATTGTATCGTTCTCATTCCGATTGTTTGGGAACATTTTCGCCGGCGAGGTTCTGCTTGTAATCATCACTTTCTTGGTGCCGTTCCTCGCGCCAGTGCCGTTTTACGGACTGGAAATCTTCGTCGGCTTCATCCAAGCGCTAATTTTCGCGGTGTTAACCACGATGTTCCTTGTGGTCGCAACGGAGCATCACTAAGTCAACCCCATACAATTCAGAGAATTTTACGGGGCAAGCAAAACGACTTATATAAACAAAAATAAAAGCATGGAAGGAATAGACGTAAAATCGATTGCTGCCGCTTTTGCCATTGCTGCGGGGGCCATCGGTCCGGCTTTTGCAATCGGTAGGCTTGCGGCGAAAGCGATGGAAGCGATCGGTCGGAATCCGGAAGCGGCGCCGAAGATACAGAC